>NZ_JBTUJH010000036.1:0-9354 GCF_058343375.1 Alterinioella sp. | reverse complement strand
CATGCATTGCAAAAATCCATCGGGGCGCAGTTTGGCCTGAATTATGGCTGGGAGCATCCGCTCTGGTTTGCCGCCAAGGGTGAACCGGATCACGAGACCTATGGTTTTGAGCGGCAGAACTGGTGGGCCCCGGTGGGCCGTGAGGCGCGGATGCTGCGCGACGTGGCCGGGATCATCGACATCTCGAATTTTGCCAAATACGAGGTCCGGGGGCCGGGGGCCGAGACCTGGCTGAACGCATTGTTCGCCAACCGGATGCCGCGCGCGGTGGGCCGGTCCTGCCTGACGCCGCTGATCGGCAAACGTGGCGGCGTGGCCGGTGATTTCACCGTCACCAGGCTGGCTGAGGATGATTTTCTGGTGGTCGGGTCGGGCATGGCCGAACGCTTTCATCAGCGGTTTTTCAAGGCGATCCCGTTGCCTGCGGGCACCACATTCACCAGCCGAACCGAGGCGATGTGCGGCTTCAATGTGGCCGGGCCGCAATCGCGCGCGCTGTTGCAGCGCCTGACCAACGCGCCCCTGGACAACGCCGATTTCCCCTTCATGCGATCGGCCCGGATCACGGTGGCGGGCATCGAGGTGATTGCCATCCGGGTCAGCTTTACCGGTGATCTCGGCTGGGAGCTGCACTGCGCCGAGGCCGATCAGGTGGCGCTCTATTCGGCGCTGCTGGAGGCGGGCAGGGATCTGGGCGCAGGCCCTGTGGGCGGGCGGGCGCTGATGTCGCTGAGGGTTGAAAAGGGATACGGGTCCTGGGGCCGGGAATATTCGCCGGAATACTGGCCACAGGAAAGCGGATTGGCGCGGCTGATCAAGATGGACAAGGAGTTCCTGAACAAATCCGCTTATGTCGCGATTGCCGACAGGCCGGCGCGCGAAGTGCTGGTGGTGATGGAGGTCGAGGCAGAGACTGCCGATGCCACCGGAGGTGAGCCGATCTTCCTGCCCGATGGCACCCCGGTGGGGCAGGTCAGTTCGGGGGCTTATGGCTATCATGTCGGCCTGTCGCTGGCGCTTGGCTATGTGAAGGCCGATCACGCTGCGCCGGGCACAAAGTTGCACATTGCCATACTGGGCCGCCCGCACAGCGCCCGCATTCTGGATGGCGCGCCGTTTGATGCCGATGGCAGCCGGTTGCGCGGCTGAGGCCTGAAGGCGGCGAAAACCCGGGCCGGATGTCGGGCTGGATGTCGGGCCGGGGGGGGCTGATGGTGCGAAACGGGCGGCGGCGACGTTCAGAGCCCTGACGGCGATGGTTTCGCCCCGGAATCGGTTGCGCCGGTAGTTGGCGCGCGCGCCATGCCAACCGGCCGCAAAGATGTTTCCGGCGCGCGCGCCAGTTCCGTCCCGGCCCGGCCCGGGGCGTGAGGCGGCTGGCCCCACGCGGCTGCGGTTTTGCAATCGCGGCAAAACCGGCTATCACCCAACCCAATTGCCCATTTTGAGCGTCCCTGCCATGAAACTGACCCGGCCCCTGCTGCTGATCTTGCTGTTTCTTTGCATTGCCGCCGGCACCTATTGGGCCTCGGCGCGCTATTTCCGGGCCGGGGAAGTGACCCGCGCCGAGGGGCGGCTGTCGCTGTATCGCAGCACCGTGGTGGCCGAACTGAACCGGTTCTCGCATCTGACCTTTGTGCTGTCGCAAGACCCGTTTGTGATTGCCACGGCGAATGGCGGGCCGACGCGGCCGCTGGATGAGAGGCTGGCCGATTTCGCGGCGCAGGCGGGGCTGGATGCAATCTATCTGATGGATACCGAGGGGCTGACGATCGCGGCCTCGAATGCCGGTCAGCCGGGGTCATTTGTCGGGCAGAACTATTCTTTCCGGCCCTATTTCACCGATGCTATGGAGGGGCGGCAGGGGCGGTTTTACGGTATCGGGGCCACCACCGGCCTGCCGGGATATTTCATTGCCGATCCGGTGCTGACGGAAACCGGCGAGGTGATGGGGGTGATTGCCATCAAGCTGGACCTTTCGGCGCTGGAACAATCCTGGCGCGAGGGTGGCGAACAGGTGCTGTTGGCCAATGCGGATGGCGTGGTTCTGCTGGCCTCGAACCCGGCCTGGAAATACCGCACGCTGGCCCCTCTGGACGCCGCACAGCGCGCCACCATCGCTTCGGCGCGGCAATTCAGCGGCCAGGCGCTGGAGCCTCTGGACTGGCGGGCGGACGGCTCGGGCCGGTCCGAGATTGCCGGTCAGGAAGTGATCCACCTGATCGGGGATGACCTGCCGCATGGCTGGCAGTTGCATTATTTCGCCAGTGTCGATCCGGTGGCCACGGGGAGCTGGCTGGCGACCGTGTTGGCGCTGGTGCTGGCGGGCGGCGTCGGTGTGGTCGTGCTGGTGCGCCGCAATACGTCGATTCGGGCCGCGCTGACCCGGTCCGAGGCCGAAGAGGCCGCCCTGCGCCGCGCCAATGAACGCCTCGCGGTCGAGATCGAGGACCGCCGCACCGCCGAACGCCGCCTGGAACGCACCCGCGATGAACTGGCCCGCGCCAGCCGTCTGGCGGCGCTGGGGCAGCTGGCGGCATCGGTCACCCATGAGCTGGGCCAGCCGATCACCGCGATGCGCAACCATCTGGCCGCCGCCGAACTGGGCGGCAACGCAAACATCACACCACGTCTGACCGGGCTGGTGGAACGGATGGAAGGCATCACCCGGCAGCTGAAATTCTTTGCCAGCCCCGGCGCGGATGCGCTTGGCCCGGTCGATCTGGTCGCGGCAATGGATGAGGCGGTGAAGCTGGTGCAACCCAATCTGGAGGCGGGCGATATTGCCCTGAGCCAGGATCGCCCGGCGGGGCCTGTCATCGTGCAGGGCATCCGGTTGCGCATCGAACAGGTGATGACCAATATCCTGCGCAACGCAATTGACGCGATGGAAGATGGCGATGATCGGGCGCTGACGGTCTCTGTCGGCGGCGAGGCCGGAACCGCCTGGTTCGAGGTTGCCGATCGCGGCCATGGGCTGGGTGATGCCAGCCTTGCCGATCTGACCGAGCCCTTTGTGACCAGCCGCGCTTCGGGGCAGGGCATGGGCCTGGGCCTGGCCATATCGGCGGGTATCGTGATCGAACATCATGGCGTCATGCGGGCCTGGAACCGGCCTTCGGGCGGGGCCGTGTTTCGGGTCGAGATCCCGCTGGCGCAACGATCTGAGGAGGCCGCAGAATGACCCCGCAATTCAGCGTTCTGATCGTCGATGACGACAGGTCCATGCGCGCCTCGCTGGTGGATCTGCTGGAGGCGGCGGGCTGGCGGGTCGAGGCGCTGGCGCGTGCGTCACTGGTGATCGACCGGCTGCCGGGGCTGGCCCCGGATGTGATCCTGTCCGATGTCCGGATGCCGGAAATGTCGGGGCTGGAATTGTTGGCGGCGCTTGACCGCGTCACCGCACCGCCGGTGGTTCTGATCTCGGCCCATGGCGATATTCCGATGGCGGTGCAGGCGATGCAGGACGGGGCCTACAGCTTTGTCGAAAAACCCTATGACCCGCGCCGTTTGCTCAGCATTCTGCGCCATGCCGGCCAACAGCACCGCATGGCCCGTGGCACCGACCGGTTGCGCGCGCGGCTGGCCGAATTGTCGGGGCTGGATCGCATCTTGTTGGGCACCACGCCCGAGATTGCCGCGCTGCGCCGCGATGTGCTGGATCTGGCCACCACCGACGCGCCGGTGTTTCTGCAGGGCGAAACCGGCACCGGCAAGGAACTGGTCGCGCGCGCCCTGCATGACCTGAGCCCGCGCTCTGATGCGCCGTTTCTGGCGTTGAACTGCGCCGCGATTGCCGTGGACCGGTTCGAGGCCGAGATGTTCGGCGTCAAGGGCGAGAACACCGGCCGGTTGGTTGCGGCCAGCGGCGGCACGCTGTTTCTGGATGAGATCTGCGCCTGCCCGCTGCCGGTGCAGGCCAAATTGCTGCGCGTGATCGAACAGCAGGAGGTAACCCCGATCGGCAGCCCGGCCCCGGTGCAGATTGATCTGCGGGTGGTGTCTGCCTCGAATGAAGATGCTGGTGCGGCCGTTCTGGCCGGCCATCTGCGGCAGGATCTGCTGTTTCGCCTCAACACGGTTGTGTTGACCCTGCCGCCGCTGCGCCAGCGCCGCGATGATCTGGTGTTGCTGTTTACCCATTTCCTGGATCATTCCGCCCGTATCTATGAGGTCGCCGCGCCTGAATTGACCCAGGCCGACATGGCCGCGCTTCTGACGCATGACTGGCCCGGCAATGTCCGCGAGCTGCGCAATGCCGCCGAACGTCGGGTGCTGGCGGCGCGGCGCGGGGGTGGCTCGGTCACCGATGCCATTCGCGCCAATGAGGCCCCCGCCGATGTGCCCGATACCCTGCGTGAGGCAGTGGCGGTGTTTGAACGCGAGCTGATCGGCAAGGCGCTGCGTGCCCATGAAGGCCGCATGGATGCGGTGGCCGAGGCGCTGGGCATCGGCCGGCGCACGCTGAACGAAAAGATCGTCAAACTGGGGCTGGACAAGGACGCGCTGCTTTAGGGGCCGGATCCTACACCGAATTTCCCCGCGAAAGACCCTCACGCGGATTTCCGCAGGCCCGTGCCCGAAGCTTGCGCAATTTCTTTCATAGCCATGCCGCATAACTCGTGAAAAACTCCGCCCATCCGCAATCATGCGATCTTTGGGAGGATCTGATGAAAAAACTGCTAACCGCTACTGCCATTTCCGCGCTGAGCGTCGGCATTGCCACCGAGACAATGGCCCAGGAATGGAATGTATCCGTCTGGGGCTCGCGCCGGGCCTTTACCGAACATATCGAGCGCCTGGCCGAACTGGTGGCCGAGCGCACCGATGGCGAGTTTACCATGAACATTTCCTATGGTGGCCTGTCGGGCAACCGTGAAAACCTTGATGGCATTTCGATCGGTGCCTTCGAGATGGCGCAGTTCTGTGCCGGGTATCACCCCGACAAGAACCCCTCGATCACCGTTCTGGAACTGCCGTTCCTGGGTGTCACCAGCCTGGAGATGGAGCGCGAGATTTCCATGGCGCTCTATCAGGAACCGGCGGTGCTGGCGGATCTGGCGCGCTGGAATGCGGTGCCGCTGATGCCTTCGCCGCTGCCGCAATACAATATCGTCGGAACCGGCGATGCCCCCTCGACCCTGGCCGATTTCGAAGGCATGGCGGTGCGCGCCACGGGTGGCATCGGGGCTGCCATGGCCACTATCGGCGCGGTTCCGACCTCGATGTCGGCCACCGAAGTGCGTCAGGCGATGGATAGCGGCGTGGTCAGCGCGGTTGCCTTTGCGCCGCATGCGCATATGTCTTTTGGCACCATCGAAAGCGCCACCTGGTGGACGACGAACCTGAACCCCGGCACGGTGAACTGCCCCGTCGTGGTCAATTCCGACGCGCTGGCGGATCTGTCAGAGGAAAACCGCGAGATTTTGCTGGATGCCGTCGATGATGCGCTCGACTATTACATCGACTATTACAACAACCAGACCATGGCCGCCTGGGGCCCGGCGCTGGAGGAACGCGGCATCGAACTGGTGACCTTCAGCGATGAAGAAATCGCGGCCTTCCGTGAGGCCGCCGCCGCCCCTGCCGCCGCCGCCTGGATCGAGGAGAACACCGCCCGCGGATTGCCGGCGCAGGAACTCTATGACATGGTCACCGGCCTGATTGCCGAAGGCAATATGTAAGCCAATTGGCCCGCCCCCGACCAAAAGGGGCGGGCCGCCTTTTTCAACCATCCCCACTATCCAAAAAAGGAGATCCGCAATGGCCGGAGCCTCTCTTGTCCTGACCGATGACAGTTTTGTCAGTCGGCTGGACCGCCGGTTGCACCGTCTGGAACATGTCTTTGCCCTGATCAGCGGGCTGGCGGTGTTCGGGCTGATGATCCTGGCTGTGGTCTCTGTCGGTGGGCGCAATGCGATGAACCAGCCCATTCCCGGCTATGTCGACTGGATCGAACAGGCGATGCCGCTGATTGCCTTCATGGGTATCGCCTATACGCAACGCGAGGGCGGGCATATACGCATGGATATGTTGGTCGGCAAGCTGCGCGGGCGTGCGATGTGGCTGGCCGAGCTGTTCACGACACTGTTGATCCTGGTGCTGATGCTGCTTCTGGTCTGGGGCACTTTCGCGCATTTCCTGCGCAGTTTCGACCTGAGCCAGCCGATGTGGAGCCGCGACAGTTCCATGGATATCGGCCTGGCAATCTGGCCCTCGAAACTGTTGATCCCGGTGGCGTTTTCGGTGCTGTGCCTGCGACTGTCGTTGCAGGTATTTATCTATGCCCGGGCCCTCATAAGTGGCGAGAAACGGCCCGTCGGCGTGCCGCTGATTGCCGATCCCGCAACCCAGGCCGCACAGGAGGCCGCGACGGTTTCCGGCGGCAATAACGCAGGCGGGCGCTGACATGGAACCCATTCAAATCGGTCTTATCGTTTCAGGCTTCATGCTGGTGACCGTCATTCTTGGCATGCGGGTGGCCTTTGCGGCCGGCATGTCGGGGCTGATCGGCCTGGTCTGGATCTTCTGGAGCCGGCGCGGATATGATCCGGAAGATTTCGTCTGGGCGCTCAGTGTTGCGGTCCAGACTGCCGGGCAGGTGCCGCATTCCAAGATATCCTCGCAGGCGCTCAGCCTGATCCCGACCTTCATCCTGATCGGCTATCTCGCCTATCACGCGGGCTTGACCAAGGCGCTTTTTGAGGCTGCCAAACGCTGGATGGCCTGGGTGCCCGGCGGGCTGGCCGTATCCACGGTTTTTGCGACCGCCGGTTTTGCGGCCGTGTCGGGTGCGTCGGTGGCGACCTCTGCCGTGTTCGCCCGTATCGCGATCCCGGAAATGCTGGCGCTTGGCTATGACAAACGCTTTGCGGCCGGGGTTGTGGCGGCGGCAGGCACGCTGGCCTCGCTGATCCCGCCTTCGGCCATCCTGGTGATCTATGCGATCATCGTGGAACAGGATGTCGGGCGGTTGCTGCTGGCGGGGTTCATTCCGGGCGTTTTCTCGGCCATCGTCTATACCCTGCTGATCATCGGCATGGCGTTGACGATCAAGGGTTTCGGGCCGCCTCTCACCGGGTTCACATGGCGGCAACGATTCGAGAGCCTGCCACCGGCGCTGCCGATCGTGGCGGTCGTCGTGATCATCATCTTTTTTGTCTATAACCCGTTCGGCGGAGACGCCTGGGGCACCCCGACCGAGGGCGGCGCGATCGGCGCGTTCATCATCTTCCTGATGGCGCTGTATCGCGGTATGCGCTGGCCGGCGCTGCGCGATGCGCTGCTGGAAACGGCCAAGCTGACCGTGATGATCTTCACCATTATCTGGGGCGTGCTGATCTATGTCCGGTTTCTGGGCTTTGCCGATCTTCCGGGGGCATTTTCCAACTGGCTGACATCGCTTGACATGCCACCGATGCTGATCCTGATTGCCATTCTGCTGGCCTATGCCGTGTTGGGCATGTTCATGGATGCGATCGGGATGCTTTTGCTGACGCTGCCGGTTGTTTTCCCTGCTTTCATGGCCCTGAATGGCGGCATGGATGTCGCGGCCGCAGATAGCGCATTTGGCATGTCAGGCCCGATGGCCGCGGTCTGGTTCGGGATATTGGTGGTGAAAATGGCCGAGTTCTGTCTGATCACACCCCCCATCGGCCTGAATTGTTTCGTGGTGGCAGGTGTGCGCGATGATCTGACCGTGCAGGATGTGTTCAAGGGCGTGATGCCGTTTTTCATTGCCGATGGCATTACGATCGCCCTGCTTGTGTCCTTTCCGATCATCGTTCTTTGGCTGCCCATGCAAATGTGACGGGCCGTCAAACCCTCCACGCCTTATCGGGCCTTCGGACATCTCCGAAGGCCCGTTTTCTTGGCGGGGCGGTTGACCGGCGCGTGTTTCGGGTGCATTATTTTGGTCAGCAAAATAAATATTGCGGGCCATGCTGCCCGTTTCGGGGGGAGGAATGATGTATCTGGGCCTTGATCTGGGCACGTCGGGTTTGCGCGCCGTGCTGGTCGATGCGGCCGGTGCGGTGGTGGCTTCGGCGGAAGCGGCCTGGCCGGTCAGCCATCCGCATCCTGGTTGGAGCGAACAGAACCCTGCCGACTGGATCACCGGCTGCGAGACCGCGATGGCGACGCTTCAGGCAGAGGCACCGGGGCCGCTTGCCGCGCTCAAGGCGATCGGTCTGTCGGGGCAGATGCATGGCGCGACGCTGGTCGGGGCCGATGATCAACCGCTGCGCCCGTGCCTGTTGTGGAATGATACCCGCGCCGCAGATCAGGCGGCGGAGCTGGATGCCACGCCAATGGTGCGCGATCTGTCCGGTAATATCGTCTTTCCCGGCTTCACCGCCCCCAAATTGCTTTGGGTCGAAACCCATGAGCCAGAGATTTTCGCCGCCACCGCCAAAGTGCTGTTGCCCAAGGATTTCCTGCGCCTCTGGCTGACCGGCGATCATGTGTCGGACATGTCGGATGCGGCCGGCACGTCTTGGCTGGATGTCGGGGCGCGGGATTGGTCGGATGTGCTGCTGGAGGCCGGGCATATGCGCGCCGATCAGATGCCGCGCCTGATCGAGGGCAGCGAAAGCGGCGGCCAGTTGCGCACGGCGCTGGCGCAAAAATGGGGCATTGCCGACCCGGTCGCGGTGGCGGGCGGCGGCGGTGACAATGCGGCGGCGGCTTGCGGCGTGGGCTGTTTGCGCGAAGGTGACGGGTTTGTTTCGCTGGGCACGTCGGGCGTGCTGCTGGCCGCCAAGGACAGGTTCGCGCCTGCGCCGGAGGCGGCCGTGCACAGCTTCTGCCACGCCGTGCCCGACACCTGGTATCAGATGGGCGTGATCCTGGCGGCCACCGATTGCCTCAACTGGTTGTCCAAGACCGTGGGCGAGAGCCCCGCGACGCTGGCGGGCAAGCTGCCGGGCACAATCTCCGGCCCGTCGCCGGTGCTGTTCCTGCCTTATCTTTCGGGCGAGCGCACACCGCATAATGATGCCGCCATTCGCGGCGCGTTTGTGGGGCTTGATATTGCCACCGATCAGGCCGACTTGACGCAAGCGGTGATGGAAGGTGTCGGCTTTGCCCTGCGCGATTGCCTTGCGGCATTGCAATCGACCGGCACCGATTTGACCAGCATCCTGGCCATCGGCGGCGGCACCGCCTCAAGGTTCTGGCTGGAAAGCCTCGCCTCGATCCTCGGCCTGCCGCTGAGCCTGCCCGCGAAGGGCGAATTTGGCGCAGCCCTTGGTGCCGCCCGTCTGGCGATGGTGGCGACAGGCCACCCCATTTCTGACGTCATGACATCGCCCGAGATGTCCGAAACCATTGATCCGCGCCCGGATCTGGCCGCGG
>NZ_JBTUJH010000035.1:0-8432 GCF_058343375.1 Alterinioella sp. | reverse complement strand
AGCTCAAACCGCTGGACGGGCCCGCGGTCGGGTTCCAACCGGGCCAGTTCAACATGCTCTATGCCTTCGGCATCGGCGAGGCGGCGATCTCGATCTCCGGCGATCCGGCCAGGCCGGACCGCCTTGTTCACACCATCCGGTCCGTGGGTGCCGTATCGGCGGCTCTGAGCGCGCTTGAAGATGGTGACATGGTGGGCGTTCGCGGACCCTTCGGTGCTGGCTGGCCGATTGCGGCTGAAACCGGGCACCATATCGTCTTTGTTGCCGGCGGGCTCGGGCTCGCCCCATTGCGGCCGGCAATCTACCATGTGCTGGAACACCGCAAGGACTATGCCGGCCTGACGCTGGTTTATGGCGCGCGATCACCGCAGGATCTTCTTTATGCCAATGAAATCAAGATGTGGAAGTCGCGCTTTGACACCGATATCGAAGTGACCGTCGACCATGCAGGCGCAGATTGGACCGGCCGGGTTGGCGTCGTCACGACCTGTCTTGACCGGGTTCTTGCCGGGTTGGACCCATCCAATGTATCCGCCTTCCTGTGTGGCCCCGAGATCATGATGCGGTTCGCGGTAAAAAGCCTGGCTGGCGGCGGCGTGCCGCAGGACAGCATCTGGATTTCGATGGAGCGCAACATGAAATGCGCCATCGGGTTTTGCGGTCATTGCCAGTTCGGACCCGAATTCATGTGCCGTGACGGGCCGGTGTTCCGCTATGATCGGGTCGCGGCGCTGATGGCCGAAAAGGAGATCTGACCTATGGCGCGCCCAATTCTTGCAGTCTGGAAATTTGCGTCCTGCGATGGCTGCCAGCTCACGCTTCTGGATTGCGAAGACGAACTTCTGGAGATCGCCGAGGCGCTCGATATCGCGCATTTCCTCGAAGCGACCAGCGCGGTTTCCGAAGGCCCCTACGATATTTCACTGGTTGAGGGCTCGATCACGACACCCCATGATGCCAAGCGTATCCGCAACATCCGTGACCAGTCCCGGACGTTGATTTCGATCGGTGCCTGCGCAACCTCGGGCGGCATTCAGGCGTTGCGAAACTTCGCTGATGTCGCGGAGTTTACCCGCGCGGTCTATGCGCGGCCGGAATTCATCGAAACGCTCGCAACCTCGACCGCGATCGCCGATCATGTAACGGTCGATTTCGAACTGCGCGGCTGCCCGGTTTCCAAATATCAGTTGCTGGAACTGATCACCGCCACCCTCGCCGGGCGCAAGCCGCATATACCGCGCGTCTCGCAATGCATGGAATGCAAGCTGAACGGGACGGTCTGCGTGATGGTCGCCAGCGGCACGCCCTGCCTGGGGCCGGTAACTCAGGCCGGCTGCGGCAATCTTTGCCCGGCGCATGGGCGCGGCTGCTATGGCTGTTTCGGCCCGCAGGAATCCCCCAACCCGCCAGCGCTGTCGGCGCAGCTGCTTGAACTGGGCTTGCCGAGCGCGGCGCTGCGCGATCTCTACCGGAGCTATAACGCAGGCGCGCCGGAATTTCACAAGGAAAGCCTTTCGCATGACTGAACGGATCATTCAGGTTGATGCCCTGGCGCGGGTCGAAGGCGAAGGTGCGCTTTATATTCGCCTCAACGGGCGCAAAATCGAGAAGGTCGAGTTTCGTATCTTTGAGCCGCCGCGCTTTTTCGAAGCCTTTCTGCGCGGCCGCGATGCCCATGAGACACCCGACATCACCTCGCGGATCTGCGGCATCTGTCCGGTCGCGTATATCATGAGCTCTTGCGCGAGCATCGAAATGGCGCTGGATGTCACGGTATCGCCCGAGATCGACCAGCTGCGGCGGCTGATCTATTGTGGCGAGTGGATTCAGAGCCACGTCCTGCATGCGGTCTTGCTGCATGCGCCGGATTTTCTTGGCCTTGATGATGCCATCCAGATCGCGCAAACCCATCCCGACCTGGTCAAGAAAGCCCTGCGGCTCAAGAAGCTCGGCAATTCGGTGATGGAATGCATTGGCGGCCGCGCCGTCCATCCGGTCAACACTCGGGTCGGTGGATTTTACCGCGCGCCGGACCGCGCGGCAGTGCACGCCCTGATCGCGGAACTGGAATGGGGCGCTCAGGCAGCGCGTGATCTTGCCCTTCACTTCGCCGGTTTCGACTTTCCCGAAGATGAATTCGATTATCACTTCGTCTCGCTGATCCACCCGGAACGCTATCCAATCATCGAGGGCAGGATCGGATCCTCCAAAGGCCTGAACATCGCGGTCGAGGATTTCAACGCGCATTTCCGGGAGGACCACGTCGCGCATTCCACCGCGCTTCATGGCCATATGCGCGACGGCTCGGTCTATCTTGTCGGCCCGCTGGCCCGCTATGCCAATAATTTCGACCTGTTGACGCCGGAATGTCAGGCAACAGCGCGCGAGGCCGGGCTTGGGCGGGTCGTGCGCAACCCGTTCAAATCCATTCTGGTGCGCCTGATCGAGGTGCAATATGCCTGCCAGGAAGCGGCCCGACTGGCGCGCGCCTATGTGCCGCCCGACCCGGCTTTCATCCCGACACAGCCCCGCGCGGGTGAAGGCCATGGCTGCACCGAAGCGCCGCGCGGTCTTTGCTACCATTCCTACCGGCTGGACACCGAAGGGCGGATCGCGCAGGCCCAGATCGTGCCGCCGACATCGCAAAACCAGCCCCAGATAGAGGCCGATCTTGCGCGGGTGGTGGCGGCAAATCTTGACCTGTCGGACAAACAGCTGAAATGGCGCTGCGAACAGACCATCCGCAATTTCGACCCCTGCATCTCATGTTCCACGCATTTTCTGAAACTGACGGTGGATCATGTCTGACCGGGCCGCGGAATTGCCGCTGATCGTGGGCATCGGCAATCGGTTCCGGATGGATGACGGGGTCGGGCCCTGGGTGGCCGAAACGCTGCAAGCGGCCGGGCGCGCGACGCGCAGCCATGCGGGCGACGGAACCGGGCTGCTCGATCTGTTTGAAGAGCATGACGATATCATCCTTGTTGACGCCACAAGAAGCGGCGCGGCACCGGGCAATCTGTTCGTCTTCGACGCCTGCGCAGAACCATTGCGCGCAGACATGTTCCATTATTCAACGCACCGTTTCGGCCTTGCCGAGGCGGTGGAAACGGCACGCGCGCTTGGCCTGCTGCCGGACCGGCTCTGGATCTATGGCATTGAAGGAAAAGACTTTGGTGCCGGCATCGGGTTGACGGCCTGTGTCGAACAAACGGCGCGGGAACTGGTGACCGAACTGGCCTCGGGGTCGACGACAGAGCGCGCCTGAAACCATGCGGTATCATGCGCCCGGCGCGATTGACCCCGATCATTGTGCGCCTGGGTGACATGAACTACTCAGGTAGCAGCTAGAGCGCGCCGCGCTATAAGGAGCGAAAAATGTGCCTTGCGGTTCCCATGGTCATAAAATCACGCGATGGTTTTCGCGCCCAATGTGAAGCGAAGGGAATAGGCCGGACGGTCAGCCTGATCCTGCTGCAACATGAGGATATCAAGGCCGGCGACCATGTGATGGTCCATGTCGGCTATGCCATCCAGAAGATAACCCCCGCAGATGCAGGAAGCGCCTGGGATATCTATGACGAAATGTTTGAGCCTGAGGCGAAGGCGGATCGGGATGCTTGAGCTGGCAATCTGCCAAAACCCGCTGTCGGAGGTCGATCACGCCGCCGCCCGTAACCGCGAATATTCTGACGCGCGCGCCACCCTTGCCGTCAATCTGATGGTGCCGCCCGGGTCCGGCAGGATGCGCCTTGCGGAAACAACCATCGCGGCGATTGGCGACAAGTATCGTATTGCGGTGGCCGACGCCGCCGTCTTTGCGGTCTCAAGACACCAGCGGGCGTTGCTGATACGGTGGCTCAACCGGTTGGATGCCAGGCTCCGGTCGCTTCGCGCGGGCACGGTCTTGCACCCGCGCATGGCCCGCCGCGGCACCCCGAACACCGCTGTCGCATCATGACGATTGCAGCCGATCCAGGCCGCGCACGCGCATGGCTCGATCGCATCCACGCGCTGCCGCTGCACAGCCGCATCCGCGTCATGAATGTCTGCGGCGGGCATGAACGCTCGATCTCGATGGCCGGATTGCGCGGTGTTTTGCCACCCCTGATCGAGCTGATTCCCGGGCCCGGATGCCCGGTCTGTATCTGCCCCGAAGAGGATGTCCATGCCGCAATCGAACTTGCGATGCGCCCCGGCATCACGGTGGTTTCTTTCGGCGACATGCTGCGCGTGCCCGCCAATGCCCCAAAGCGGCAACCGCGCACCCTCGAACAGGCCCGCGCAGCGGGCGGCGATGTTCGCCCGATCGCATCCCCGACCGAGGCGGTGCGGATCGCAAAGACCAGCCCGGACCGAGAGGTGGTCTTTTTCGCAGCCGGGTTCGAGACAACGACCGCGCCGATCGCCGGAATGATCGCCGAAGGTCTGCCAACAAACCTGTCGATCCTGCTTTCGGCCCGTCTGACCTGGCCTGCCGTCGCGATGCTGCTGGCCAGCGAAGAGGCGGGCTTTGACGCCCTTATCGCGCCGGGTCACGTCGCGACCGTGATGGGGCCGCAGGAATGGGGCTTCGTGCCCGCCACCCACGGCATCCCGGCCGCGGTCGCGGGTTTCGAGGCCGATAGCATATTGGCCGCACTGTATTCCGTGCTTCGGCAGCGGCTGGACGGGCGGGCCTTTCTGGACAATTGCTATTCCGACGTGGTCCGGCCGGGGGGCAATCCGACCGCCCAAAATCTGCTGAATGAGACGCTGGACGTGGTCGATGCAAACTGGCGCGGCATCGGCTCCATTCCTGCCTCGGGGTTTGCGCTGAAATCGCGGCTTGCCGGGCATGACGCTCTCAAGCGGTTTGACCTGAACCTTGATGCAGCGCGCAAGCGCGCCGGCCAAATGCCGCCGGGTTGCGATTGCGCCCGCGTGGTTCTTGGCAAGGTCTATCCCGACCAATGCGCGCTATACGGCAAGGCCTGCACACCGCGCAATCCGATCGGCCCATGCATGGTTTCCGACGAAGGTGCCTGCCGGATCTGGTGGGCGACCGGAATCAGACAAGGCAGGTCTGATGCCCGATAGAATATCCCAGGCTGCCGCGCCGATTGCATCGCCGAGATGCCGCCACCGTCGCAACGGTGCCACCGCTATCCATTCACCGACTGCACGCAATGCCGGCCGCGTCACACGATCATCCGGTCGCGGCCCCATGACCGGATCAAAAGGTCGATGTCCGGTTTTGCGATCTGTGCCGGGTGCCGCGCCGGATATGACGATCCGCGCGACCATCGGGCCGGGCCGGGAATTCGGATATTGCAAAACCGGATCATTGCGCCGAATGACGGTTGCCTGGCCTTCGGCCAGGCCATCGAATACATCCACGCCCATCGGGCAGATCAGGCACGTTCGGAGGCCCGGATGACATGATACGGGATCGGCACATTTCGTTGGCGCATGGCAATGGCGGGCGGTTCATGCGCGACCTGATTGACGGCATATTTGTCCGCCATCTTGGCAATCCGTCTTTGGACGTGGCGCTTGACGCAGCCCCGATATATCTCGATCCGGGTATGGATACGGTGATTACCACCGACGGCTTCACCGTCAGCCCGCTGGAATTTCCGGGCGGCGATATCGGGTCGCTGGCCGTGAACGGCACCGTGAACGACCTTGCCGTAAGTGGCGCGGAACCGCGCTATCTGACGCTCAGTGCGATCATCGAAGAGGGGCTGGAGATTGCGCTGCTCGACCGGATCGTGAAAAACCTCGCCCGCGCCGCGCGGGCGGCCGCCATCCGGGTGGTGGCGGGTGACACCAAGGTGGTGCCGCGTGGCGAGGGTGGCGGGCTGTATCTGACCACCACCGGCGTCGGTCAGCGCGCACCGACCTGCCGGTTGGGCACCGAGCGCATCCGCGAAAACGACGCGATCCTTGTCAGCGGCCCGGTCGGCGATCATGGCATCGCCGTCATGCTGGCGCGCGGCGAATTCGAGCTGTCCGGCCAGGTGATCTCCGATTGCGCGGCCGTGACCCCGTTCACCCTGCCGCTGGCCACGGATCCCGCGATGCGCTTCATGCGCGATCCGACGCGCGGCGGGCTTGCCACCGTCGCCCATGAAATCGCCCAGGCCACCTTGATGGATGTGCACCTGTCCGAGCCGCAGATTCCGGTGCGCGACGGCGTGCGATCGGTCTGCGAAATTCTTGGCTATGATCCTTACTATCTGGCATGCGAGGGGCGTGTCGTCGCAATCGTGGCCCCCGACGCGGTCGATGGCATCCTGGCGGCGTGGCGCAGGTTGCCCGGCGGCGAGGACGCGCGCGCCATCGGGAGCCTGCGCAAGGGGCGCGGCCATGTTATCCTCAAGACCTCAATCGGTGGCGAACGGCTGCTCGACGAATTGGAGGACGATCCGTTGCCGCGGATCTGCTGAGCGCGGCAAAACGCGGCTGCCCGATTTTATCCGCGCCGGGCCACCATGACCAAGAGGGGATCAGCAGGTGCAGCGCCCCCTCGGGCCGCGATACGGGATCGCCACTGTCAGGTTTTTCTGACATCGACCAGGCGTGCTGCTATCGGGCACTGGCCAGTCCGGATCAGCCAATTTCAACAGGCTTTTCAACGAGGCCAATCCCCTGCCGGAGCGGTAGGCGAAACAGGCCCGGGGCCCGGCCCGCAAGCACCGATCACGGCGGTGATTTGTCGGCACCCGCCTGTTCTGAATGCCTGCTCGCCATATCACCGGCGGCAATTTCGATGATCTCTGCGGTTATCGCTTCCTGGCGCACCCGACGCTGCGTGGCTTCAAGCGTCTCAAGCTCTCGCCTGATCTGGGCCTGCGCCGAGGCCATTACGCTCATCCGGGCCTCATTTTCAGAGGCAAAGGCGTGCAAGGCCGCATTGCAAAGCTGTGCGTGCAGATAATCTGCCTCAAGGTCTTTCAACAACACCTGCGGCGGCAGATTTGTCAGCGGCGCGGAAATTGGCGCAGAAACAGGCACCGGGACAGCGGCATCGGATCGCGGCGCGGGATCGGCCGGAAACAGCACCCTGCGTCTGATATGCGGCCCGCCGGATCGCCAGACCGTATGGATCGCGGCAAGGGCAGAGCTGTTGCCCGATGCCATATGATCCAGAACAACCTGAACCAGGCGGTCGGCAAATTTCGGGATACTGGCCGAATGCGACGGCAACCCCGCCTGCCACAGCGGCGCAATGCCGCGCTCTGCCGCCGTTGCCGCGCCTCTGGTGCCGATCAGAAAGATATCTGCGGCGGCAAGATCATCCCCGGCAAAATCCAGCACCCGGTCGCTGAAGGCCCCGACAAAGCCCTGCTCGGCGCAGAAAACCACCAGCGCCAATTTGCCCCGAACCTCCTTTGGCCCGCGCCCATCCCCGGAACCCGCCAGACTGACGCGCCCCATCGCGGCGGCGACGGTGGCGGCATAGCGATCAACGGCGGCGATCTGCGTGCGCGCCGTGCGGGCGCGGGTGCTGGCGATGCCGGTCATCGCCCCGACGACGCTGTTCAACTGGCGAACCCCCGCGATCCGTTCGGAAATCTCTGACAGACGGTCCGTCATGGGGCGGTCCCGGATGTTGGCCCGGATGCGGCAAGGTCGCGCGCCACCGACAGTATCACCTCCCCTTGTGCCGCGTTGATCGCCCCCGTTGCATCAATCGAACAGCCGGCCCCGTCCAGCGCCCCCGCCAGCGCCGCGCGAAACCCCGCCACCACATCGACATCCAGATCATCCAGCAGCCCGGCCTGCAGCGCCATCACCAGCGCCACCTCATCCAACAGCCGCAGCGGTGTGTGCTGGGGTTGCTTGAGAACCTCGCGTATCCGGGCCCCTCGGGTCAGTTGTTGGCGCACGCGCGGCTCGGGCGTGCCGCCGAACCGGGTGAACATCTCCATCTCAAGAAACTGCGCATAGTCCAGCCGCAGCGATCTGGCCGCCGCGCGCAGCGCCGGGGCCTGGGTCTTGCCGCCAACCCGGCTGACGCTGACGCCCACATCGACGGCCGGTTTCTGCCCGGCGTAAAACAGCGCCGAATCCAGCACGATCTGCCCATCGGTGATGGAAATCAGGTTGGTCGGGATATAGGCGCTCAGATTGCCCGCCTCGGTCTGGGCAATCGGCAATGCGGTCAACGAGCCGCCACCGCGCGCCGCCGACAGTTTCGCCGCCCGTTCCAGCAACCGCGCATGGACATAGAACACATCGCCCGGATAGGCCTCGCGCCCCGGCGACTGGCGGGTCAGCAGGGCAATTTCGCGGTGGGTCGCGGCATGTTTGGACAGATCATCAATCACCACCAGCGCATGCTGGCCCCGGTCGCGGAAATATTCCGCCATGGTCATGCCGGTAAAGGGCGCGATCCATTGCAGCCCCGGCGCGCTGGCCGACCCCGCGACCACCACGATGCAGCG
>NZ_JBTUJH010000034.1:0-31662 GCF_058343375.1 Alterinioella sp. | reverse complement strand
GGTCTCCCGGTTTCGGTATTGTTCGGAAACAGAACATAAGGAATGTTCTAAATTGGAACAAGAAGAAAATTCGATTGCGGCACAAATTCGGGCAGCACGGGCGCTTTGTGATCTTTCACAGGAAGACTTGGCGCGACTTGTCGGTGTGTCGTCCATGACGATCAAGCGCGCGGAAGGGTCAGGAAAACCGTTCCCGAGCATGAAGGCTATCGCAGCCATCCGCGCCGCTCTGGAAGCGGCCGGGATCGAGTTCATTGCCGCGAATGGCGGCGGGCCGGGGGTGCGGCTCAGGAAGGGCGGTTGATCCATGTCGATCAAGTATGACGTGCCGCCCCGCACCCTGCTGCTGTGCGACTATTCCAAGGGCGGTTTCAAGCCACCGGAAATGGTCAAGCTACGCCCGGTTCTGGCGGTCTCGCCCCGTCTGCGCCATCGCACCAAACTTCTTACCGTGGTTCCGCTCAGCACCACCAAACCGCAACGGGTATGCGACTACCATTGCAGGATCACCATTCCGCAACCGCTGCCGAATTTTTCGGCCATGGAAATGTGGGTAAAGGCCGACATGCTCGCGACCGTCAGTTTCGAGCGGCTCGATCTGTTCCGCACCGATCGCGATCAATACGGCAAGCGCAAGTATATCCAGCCGAAAATCTCGGAAGACGATTTTGCGCAGGTGCAGGCGTGCATCAGGGCCGCCTTGGGGTTGTGAGAACGCGCCGTTCATTGACTGTTAGCGCCATTGGCCCTATATGTGGGGCGTCAGCTCGCGCGCAAGCGTTGAGCCTCAAGACCACCGCGTGTGGCAAGCCCGCCATGGCCATGACAAGCCCGGCGGGCTTTCTCTTTGCCGATCACCGCCGTTCCATCCAGTTCGAGCGCAGCACCGGCGCGGGGCGCGCGGGCGGGGCCTTGCCGGTCAGCTCGGCGCGGCGGCGGCACCAGTCGATGTTGACGATCTGGCGCGCGGCCATGGCGTAGATGGTGCAGTCCAGCGCCTCGGCGCGCTTGCCGGGGATGCGCTCGAAGCTGCGCACCGGCTGGCCGCGCCGGTAGCGCACCACCGCGCGTTCGCTGGTCAGCTGCTCGAACCACACCGGCGGCAGGTCGGCCGAGAACCGCACCAGCCCTTCGCGCGACAGCCGGGCGAACAGCTGGGTTTTCAGCGTGTCCACCCCCACGATCCACAACCGCGCACCGGCCTTTGTGCGGCTGCCCGCGCGCTCGATCGGCGGGCGGTTGCCGGGCGCGCCCTTGATCGCCAGCACCTTGCGGCGCGTGCGCGGGGTGCAGAACGCCGTGACCGCCTGCATGGTGGTGCCGTCGCCCGCATCCACCGCCGCCGCGTCCACGCCCAGCCGCCCGCCCAGGGCATGGGCGAAGCTCTGGCGCAGCAGGCCGTCCAGTTCCGCCCAGGTCTCGGGGGCGTCCCACGCGCCCCAGATCACCTTGTGGCCGAGAATGAAGGCGGTGCCGTCTTCGGCCCAGCCGGCAAGGGTGATTTCCAGCCGGTCATGCTGCACGTCGCAGCCGGCGGTCAGCGCCAGCACCTCTTCGGGCAGGCGGTCGAGCCCCCATTGCTCGGCCCGGCCGGCCAGCGCCTCTTCGTCCAGTTCGTCGCCCTCGCCGCGCCAGCCCTGGGCAAGGATGGTGTTGACGAAGGTCTGCAAGGTCAGCGGATCGTCCTTGACCGCCAGAAACTCGGCCACCAGCTTCGGCCAGGCGGCATTGGCGTGCAGGCTGACCAAGGCGTTGAGGCGAAAGCCCGCATGGCCCTCCACCTCGGGGCGCAGGGCGCGCCATTGCCCGGCCGCGACCATCTCGGGCTTGTGGCGCTCGGGCGTCTCGGCGGCGCAGTGGGGGCAGCGCCAGCGGGCGGTTTCGGGGCGGCCTTCGTCCCAGACGATATGCTCCCAGGCGATTTCCGAGAACGCGCCGCAATCGGGGCAAGGCACCTCGAAGATGCGCTGATCGGATGCCGCCCAGGCGCGCAGAACGTGGCTGGTGGCTTCGTGAACCGGGGTCGAGCCCAGCACGATCTTGCGATCCGGGAAGGACAGGGTGCGCCGCTCGGCCAGCAGGATCGGCGAGCCCTCGGCCGTGGCGTCCATGCCGTCGGCCTCGTCGATGAACAGCACGCGGGCATTGTGCCGGCGCAGGTTGCGCGGTGCGCGGGCGGCCACCACCTTGAGCGATCCGCCGGCAAAGCGGCGCGACAGCAGCGTGTTGCGCTCGCCTTCCTCGCGGTCGTCGGACAGGGCGCGGGCCACGGCCGGGGTTGCGGCAAAGATCGGCTCCACGTCGCTGACCATGTAATCGCGGCAATCGGCCTCGGCCGGCAGCAGGCACAGGATGGGCGCGGGCTCGTTGGCGATGAAGGATGCAAGCGCCGAAGTCAGCAGCGTGGTGAAGCCCACCCGCACCGGCTTGACCAGCGTCACCCGCTCGATCAGGGGATCCCCGATCGCGTCGGCGATCTCGCGCTGAAAGGGCCACAGCCGCACCGGGCCGGGCTGGGCCGAGACGCCTTCGGGCAGGACGATGTTCGCCTCGATCCATTCCGACAGGCGCAGGCGCGGCGGCGGCACCAGGGCGGTGAGCGCGCGGGTGGTGATTTCGTCAAGCGTCGTCATTCTTTCCCTCGGCCACGTTTCCACGGCCAAGCTCGGCCAGCGCGTCGCGCAGTTCGCGGTCGATCCGGGCCACCTGCGCCGGAGCCAGATCGAGGTGGCCCCGCAGCCGCGAGGGCACCGCGAGGATGCGGGCGCGCAGATTGCGCAGAATGTCCGACCAGCGCCGTTCCACCTCTTCGGCCTTGACCAGCTCGCCGCGCAGGGCGGCGTTCTTCAGTTCCTGGGCGTCGGCCTGGGCGCGGGCAAGGCGGGCGCGTTCGCCGGTCAGCGTCAGGGCCTCGTCCCCGCCACCGCGCCCGCTGGCCACGCCGCGCAGGTGCTGAATATAGTTGCGGGTCGATTGTTCCAGGTCATAGCTGTTTCGGCCCAGCCGGATCGCGATGCCGCGCTTGACCAGCTGGGTGAGCATGGCCGGGGTGATGTCGAACAGGTCGCACAGGTCGGAACCGCCGATACAATGCACCGCCTGATTCCTTTCCAGCCCCGGCAGTTCCTGAACGAGCCTCATTTCCTTAACCCTTTGTTTTTAATTGCAAGGCCTGAAACGCCGCGCTTCGCACCCCCGCATAGGGATCGCCCCGGAAGGACCCGTGAAGCCTGCGAAGATCAGCCATTGCCTGCCTTCCTCTCGCGCTCGACCAGCCATTTGCGCACCGCAGCCCGCCGATAGAAGACGCGCCGGCCCACCTTGACCAGCGGCGGGCCTTTGCGCTCGGTCGCCCATTTCGCCAGCGTGCCGGGGGCAATGCCCAGTTCTTCGGCCAGCTCTTCGCGGCTGAGCCAGTCGGACATGAATGCGCGCCCCTCCTTCATGCGCAGCCTGCCGGTTCGCATGCGGCCAGCTTCACGTCCGCCAGCGAGGGAAGCGGGGAAACCTGATCGGCAGCAGCGCGCATCCGTTCCGCCGCCTCGATGCCACCAAGGGAAACCACCATGGCCGCAGCCGCCTCGGCATGACAGCCAGCCACCACCGCTTCGGGGGCGAACCCGTGTTCGCGCACAAGCGCCTTCATCACCTCGCGCAGTGCCTGCGCCGTGGCCTCGGCTTGCTGGTGAAGCTCGTTATCGTCTGTCCTGTTCATCTTTTCCGTTCCAATCCTGTTCCTGCTCATTGGTGAGGTTCGGAGCGAAGGGCATAGGGCGACTGCCCGCGCCATGTTGGCCCGGCAGTCCCCAGCCCTTCGCGTTTGCCTGCTCATCGGAGCCGGTCGTCGCTTCGGGCCCGATCGGTCATGCACCCCTGCCGATCGGTTGGCCGCTACTTTCGAAACCCGGGTGCGGTTCCGGGGATCGGGGCTTCGGCCTTTCGGGCTGCCCCTTGCCTTTGATCCCGCCCGTGGTAGGCTATACCGCAAATGGTGCCACCGTCGGTGACCCGGTCCACCATTTGCGGCCCCACGTATTCAGTGCGCGGGGCCACTCTTTCTTCACCTCTCAATCAGTTCCAGTTCACCTTCGGTTTCGAACAGCCCCTGCACCATCTGGCGCATGACCCACGCCTGTTTCGGGCTGGGGTGCCAGTCAGGCCGCTTGCCCTGCCGCGCGATCGACAGCGCAAAACCGCGCGCCCATTCGTCGCCGTCCGCTGCCATCACCCGCCGCAGCACGCGCGGCCAGTAGATCGTCAGGATTTCGTCCAGCTCCCGTTCCGTCATGCCGCCGCCCTCCGCTGCACGAAGCGCAGAAAAGCCGCCTGCCGGGCCGGAGCCATGCGCCGGAACGCGGCCAGGCAATAGGCGTCGAGCTCCGCCGGGCTGGCCCATTCGGCCCATTGCGCAGCCTCTTCCATACCGCCCAGGAACGGCGGCAGAGGGTCGCCGGCTGCGCCAAGCGAGGCGGCGGCCGTCATGCGCGCCTGTTCCGCATCCAGAGAATTGAGCGTGGCGAACCCGAGCGCTGCCCGCTCGGTCGCATCCAGCCGCGCCGCCGCCACAAGGCTGAAACCGGCCCAGGCCTCGGCCGTGCCGAGCGTCAGGCAATAGCCCAGCATCCGCGACATGCGCTTGTGCGCGGGCTTCATGTGGCGGGAAAGAATGGACGATTTCGCCTTGGACGAAACGCAATTTTTTCGTTTGTTTTCAAGAGGCGGGACACCCACCTTTGGCTGATCTACTGTGCTGGAAAGGCTGCGTTTTGCGACAACCCTACGGGCTGCCAGCTCTTCCCGAACTTCAATTTGGACCATCACGGCCCGGCTGTTCCTCAACAGGGGATGCCCATGTGATTCCTGTGCAATTTTGCGGAACGGGGCGGTTTTTTGCAAATCTTCATCCGGACACAGCTGGTCTGTTCTGCCACGTCACCATGTGACCTGCTGTTGCAAATCGAGGCTGTGCAGGACGAGATGCAGGTTTGGCACACCCCCCGTTTCACGATCCGAACTGGTGGTAAATAAGAGGGGGATGGGTCGGGCGGCAGCGGCATCAACATCACCCCCGGCGGGCTGGCGCGCGTGGCATTGAAGGCCGGATCGCTGGTGGTCAGTTCCAGCCAGGGCGGCGGCACCAAAGCCACCTGGGGTCTGGATGAACGCGCCAGGTTCATCGCGGAACGCAGCCCCACCATCCTGGAACTGCCAACCATGTTTCAGGTCGCGCGCCTTGTCGGGGCCGCCCTGAAAGAGCTGATCGAAAAAACCAGGCCCGACGGTCAGGAAGCGACATCGAAATTCACCGCCCCGGTCATTTCGGGCCGCCATATCAAAGGCGGCGCACCGACGCTTTTCATGATCTGCCCGGAAGGAAATTTCATCGAAGTCACAGATGCACCCCGGATAGATGCGACGATGCGCATTACCAGGCTGTATCAACCGGTTGGGGCGATGCGCTGATGCAACTGCCATGCTATGTGATGAAATAGACGGCCCCAAAGGATCTGAGTTTCGCAATGACCACACAACCGACACCCGAAACCGGCCATTCCACCCATGACGCCAACGAGGATGCCCGCAACCGCGATATCCTGATCTATATCAACGGCGCGCTGAAACACCGCGATGCGGCCATGGTCTCGGTCTATGACAGCGGCTTCATGCTTGGCGATGGCATGTGGGAGGGACTGCGCCTTTATGATGGGGTCTGGGCCTTTTTCGATGAACACATGAACCGGTTTTTCGATAGCTGCCATGCGGTCAGCCTGGATGTGGGCATGGACCGGAACGGCATCGCCGAGGCGCTGCGCATGACGGCCGAGGCCAATGGCATGACCAGTGATGTGCATTGCCGGCTGATGCTGACACGCGGCATCAAGTCAAAGCCGTTCCAGCATCCCGGCCTCAGCCGTCAAGGCCCGACGCTGGTGATCATCATGGAGCATTCAAAACCCGTCGATCGGCTGCAATCGGCCGGCATCCGCCTGGCCTGTGTGCCGCAGGTCCGGGGCCTGCCGCACAGCCAGGATGCCAAATTCAACAGCCACTCGAAACTGAACTGCGTCATCGCCTGCCTGCAGGCCGAAGCGGCCGGGGCCGATGAAGGTCTGATGCTTGATCCGCATGGGTTTGTGAACACGACCAATGCCTGCAATTTCTTCATCGTGCGCCGCGGCGAGGTTTGGACCTCGACCGGGGATTATTGCATGAACGGGGTCACGCGCCAGAAGGTGATCGAGCTTTGCCGGGCCGATGGCATCCCGATCTTCGAGAAGAACTTTTCCCTCTATGAGGCCTATTCCGCCGATGAGGCCTTCCTGACCGGCACCTTCGGGGCGCAGACCCCGGTGGCCGAGATTGACGGCCATGCCATCGGCAGCGGTGCGCGCCCGGTGATGACCCGCATTCGCGACCTCTACAAAAACGCCATCGCAGATGAGATCAGAGCGCAGAAAGCGCCCTGATCCGTTGAACTCTCTGGCCCGCCATTACTGACCCATGGCATTTTGCAGTCGCATCATGACTTCGCCGATCATGGCGGGATTGGCGCGCGCCTGTTCTACGGCGGCGCGCAGGGCGGCGCGCGAAATATCGCTGATTTCCGCCGCATCCAGCATCTCCAGTGCGGCATCTGCGTCGAACATCATGGGTGTGTCCGGATCGCCCTCAGCCATGTCGCTATCTGCCTCAGGCATGGCTTCTTCCTCGGATGCTGCCGCGTCGCCCATATCCGCCTCGGCTTGCATCGCCGCCAATTCGGCACTCAGAGCGGCGTTTGCTGCCTCTGCCGCCGCCAGTTCGGTGCCCAGGGCGGCGTTTTCCGCCTCTGCCGCGGCCAGGGCCGTTTCCAGCTCCACCCGTTCCAGATCGCCTGCCCGGATCCGTTCGCCTGCCGCCGACAGCGCTGCTTCGCGCTCTGCCAGATCGGCCTGTGCCGTCGATAATGCCTCCCGGATTGCGGACAGTTCAATTTGCAAAGCCGCGATTTCCTGCCGCGCCGCTTCGCGCTGGTTTTCGGCGGCCGTGATCGAATTGCGCGCGGCGTCACGTTCCATGATCGTGGTGATCAGATCGTCCTGCGCGGCCGCAAGCGCCGCGCGTGCGGTTGCCAAACGCTGTTCCAATGCCGCCAGCGCCCCGGGGTCGGAAATCGGTGCCGGGGCCACGGAGGCTTGCACACAATCCCATTTGCCGACTGCCGGACCTCCGGAAATCTGGGCCGTGCCGGCAGTCAGCACCATCCTCGACTGGGCGTCCTCGATCAAGAACACACCCGGTTCAAGCTCTGTTACGGTGGCATCCCGGATGTCCCCGCCAATCTGAACCCTTCCATTCGCCACAGTAATCGACTCGGGTTGGCCATTGATCCGGCAAACCACTGACAAGCTCGACGCCCCCCCGACAACAGGCGCGCCGACATTATCGGGGTTTTGCGTGGTGAGTGCCGGCGCGGCCAGCGCTGGCATGGACAAGGTGGACAAAACAAGGGCGAGAGACATGTTGGAAAGAAAACGGGCCATATCGGATGAGACCTTCCATGAATGTGGTGCGCAGAGATTGCGATGCTCCGGGTATTGGGCTGCCCGGTATCCTCGCCGGTAAAACCTAGCCAATTTCGCAGCGCCTGCATAGGCTCGTTGCCCGCCGCCGGGCTTGACACAGGTCATGGCAAGGGGCAGGTGCCCGGCGCAGGGTGGCAACAGGACCCGATGCTGAAGGAACGATGCACGATGACACATCCCGATTTGACAGCCCTTGGCGCCCGGCTTGGCGCGGCGCGCACGCTGGATGACGCCTTGATGAAAGAACTTTGCAAGACCATGGCGACCGTGTTCCCGGACGCGCCCGCCCATGCCGGGGTTCTGGCCGAGCCGACCGAGGCGGTCATGCATCTTGTGGCGCGTTGCGTGCCGGGCTGGTCGATCCATCTGACCGGTCAGGCCGCTGAATCGGATGGCCATTGGCGATGCGGGCTGCGCGCCTCCGATATCCGCGATGATGATGGTGTGGTCGGGGCCGCCGACGGGCCGACGATACCGTTGGCATTGGCGCGCGCCCTATACGACGTGGCGCGAAAATTGCCGGGCTGAGAGCCTACCGCACGTCCTGCGCGCTTTGGAACCGGTGCGGCGACACACCGAATTTGGCCCGGAAACGGCGTGAGAAGTGACTGCTGCTTTCAAACCCGCAGGCCGAGGCGATATCGGCCACTTTCAGATCGGTTTCCGCCAACAACATCCGCGCCCGGCGCAGGCGCAGTTCGGTAAGGTATTGCTTTGGCGTGACCCCAACATGGCCCAGAAAAAGCCGCTCGATCTGACGCCGCGAGACGTGAAATTCTTCTACGAGATCATCGAGCGTGAACAGCTCCTCGATATTTTCCTCCATGTAACGCAGAATCCGCAAGAGCTTGCGGTTGCGGGTGCCAAGCGAGGCCGCGCGGCTGGCCTGTTGCGATTCCTCGTCGGCCCGGTGCACCGGATGCAGGCACATGTTGAGCACGGCATGCGCCAGCTTGGGCCCAAAGCGGTGCGAAATCAGGCTGAGGAACAAATCCGTCGCCGCCGAACCGCCGCCGCAGGTCAGGATGCGCCCGTCGATGACATAGAGCTGATCGAGCGGTTCAAGATCGGGGAACGTCTCGCGAAAGGGCGGGATGTTTTCCCAGTGCAGGGTGAAATCATGGCCCTTCAGGATGCCCGCCTTGGCCAGCGCATACGCCCCCGAACACAAGCCCCCGACGCGGTGGCCAAGGCGCCAATGATGCCGCAGCAGCCCGGCCACCCGGTCGGTCACCACGGTATCGGGTTCGACACCGGTGCAGACAAAAAGGCATTCGCCGATCTCGGCACTGTCCAGATCTGAACCGGCGCTGATCTCAACCCCGTTGGAACAGGTCACCGGGCCGCCATCGCCGGAAATCATCTGCCAGCGATACAGCTCCTGGCCGGTCAGCTGATTGGCGATGCGCAAGGGCTCAATCGCCGACGCAAAGGCCAGCATGGAAAGCTTGGGCAGCAGCAGAAAACTGATTACCTCGGTTTGCTGTCCGGCTGGAAGATCGACAAAAGCCACGCCTTTGGGGATGATACGGCTCATAACCCGAGCGCCTTGCGCCTCTCCTCGGCAAAGCCTTGCACAATCCGGTCTGATATCAGCGCCAGAATGGCCATCGCGGCCCCTGCGGCAATGCCCAGCCCCACATCCGCCTGACCAAGCGCCAGATAGATGGATTGGCCAAGACCCGTGGTGCCGATAAGGGCGGCGATCACCAGCATGGCAAAAGCGTAAAGGATGGTTTGATTGAGGCCCAGCAGGATGGTTGGGGCGGCATAGGGCGCGCGCACATCGCGCAGGATCTGCGCCTTGGTGGCACCAGATGAAATAGCCGCCTCGATCAGTTCGGGCGGGGTGGTGACCAGACCGTGCCGGGTGTAGCGGATCATCGGCACGATCGCGTAGAGAATGATGGCCAGAAAGGCCGAAAATTCACCGATCTGGAAGAACATCAGAACCGGGATGAGAAAGACAAAAAGCGGGATCGTTTGCAGCATGTCACAGGCGGGGCGGATGATGGCCCATGCGATATTGGAGACGGCCGACAGCAAGCCCAGAAGCCCGCCAAACACGGCACAGGCGATAACCGCCGCGCCGGAAAGATAGAGCGAAAGAAGCGCCCGTTCCCACAGGCCCGAAATCAGGATCAGGCCAAGCAGGATCACCACCATTCGCGTCAGCCGCCAGCCGCCGGCCACCCAGGCCAGCGCGCCGATGCCGAAGATCACAAATGGCCAGGGCAGATCCGAGACGCCGGTTTCCAGCACCAGTGCAATGATCGGCAGGCTCGCGCCAAGCGCGCTGCGCCCGGTGGCCGCGACCGCCAGCCCCAGGGCGGCGGCGCCACCAAACAGGCCCCAGCTCATTCCTGCGGTCCAGGAAACCCCCCAGGTGAACGGCAATACCGCGCCGTCCAGCCCGATGCGCAACGGCAACAGACCATAGAACATCGCGGTGTTCTTGATCGTGTCGAGCGTTGCCCCGGTGGTGCGGGTGAAGTCGCTCAGCGCGCCATCAACAGCCTCGACCGTGGGGGCCAGCAAGGCAATGTCGGACGAGGCCGGCAGCGCGGCCCAGGCATAGACGGCAACCACCGCCGACACGCCCAGAATGATCCAGGAAATACGCAGATCATGGCGCTCGCGGCTGGTGGCCAGACGGGCCGAGATACGGTCGATGATGATGGCAAAAGCCACAATGACCAGACCAGCCAGAAAGCTCTGCCCGAAATTGGCCTGGCGCATGGTCAGCAGAACCTCCCACCCGATATCATCAAAGCCGCCAATGACGGCGGCGATGATCACCATGGACAGCGCCGCCATCAGCGATTGGTTGACGCCAATCATGATCTGCGTGGCCGCGGCCGGAATTTCAATCAGGGCCAGCTGTTGCAGCCGTGTGGCCCCCGACATGATGCCGGCCTCTTTCACTTCGGCCTCGACGCGGGCCAGGCCAAGGGCGGTGTTGCGCGCCATCGGCGGGGCCGCATAGATCGCCGATGCGATCAGGCCAACCACCGGGCCAAAGCCGAATAACAGCAATAATGGGGTGAGATAGGCAAAGGTCGGCACCGTCTGCATCAGATCCAGCGTTGCCTCGATCCAGGGCCGGGCGCGGGCGCTTTCATTGGCCCAGACCCCGATGAGCAATCCCAGGATCAGCGCCAGCGGCACCGAAACAAAGACCAGCGCCAGCGTGTTCATGCCCGGAACCCAATAGCCCGAGGCCAGCACAAAGCCGAGCCCGATAGCGGACAGCAGCGCCAGCGACAGCCCGCCCGCATACCAGCCAAGCGCCACGGTGGCCCCCATGATCAGCGGCCAGGGTGTCTGCACCAGCGCCCAGTTCACCGCCACCATCGGCACCGAAAGCGCCGCCGACAGCACCCGCATGGCAGGCCGGATGATGTCGAACAGCCAACCAAGCCCCGCCGATATCCAATCGGCCATCGGCACCGTCCAGGCATCGGGCCATTCCGGCATCCATGCCACCTGCCCCTCCAGCATCAGGCTGAACGCACCGACCAGCAGCACCAGCAATGCCGCGCGGGTGCCGGGTGTCAGATGCGGCAGCGAAACCGCCGAAGGTGCGGCCTGATCGCTCATGTCGGGTCGACCGTCAGCGCGGCGGCCAATGCGGATGGGTGGACATACCCCGCCCGGTTTCCATCCCGATCCCAGACCGGGACCGGCTGATACAGATACATGCAGGCCGCCAAGGCCTCGTCCAGGGTCATGTCGAGCCGCAGTTTCGGGTCATCCGGCATCTCGGGCAGCGGAGCATCGGTTTGAACGACGCTGTCCAGACGGGCATGCTGACCCTTCGCCACATCCTTGGAAAACTCGCGCACATAATCATCGACCGGTTTCAGCACAATCTCGGCCGGTGTGCCGATCTGCACGATCACCCCGTCGCGCATGATTGCAATCCGATCGGCCAGTTTCAGCGCCTCGGATATATCATGCGTGATAAAGACGATGGTCTTGTTCAGCCCGGCCTGTATTTTCAGAAACTCATCCTGCAACTGGCGCCGGATCAGCGGGTCGAGCGCCGAAAACGGTTCATCCAGGAACCAGATATCGGGGTTTACGGCCAGCGACCGGGCAATGCCGACGCGCTGTTTCTGACCGCCCGACAGCTGCCTTGGATAGCTGTCTTCGCGCCCGTCCAGCCCCACCATCTGGATCACCTTCAAGGCCCGCGCATGGCGGTCTGCCTTGGATTTTCCCAGCATTTTCAGAGGGAAGGCCACATTCTCGATGACGGTCATATGCGGAAACAGGCCAAAATGCTGAAACACCATGCCCAGTTTGCGCCGCCTGAGTTCGATCAGCCGCCTGGGGCTGGCGGCCAGAATATCCTCGCCATCAATCAAGACCGAGCCCGCCGTCGGCTCCACCAGGCGTGAAATACAGCGCACCATGGTGGATTTGCCCGATCCCGACAGACCCATGATCACGAACAGCTCGCCCTCACGGACCTCGAAGGAGGCGTCTTGCACGGCCGGGATCAGCCCCTGCGCCGCCACATCCCGGGCGGCCTCCAGGGCGGTTTCCGACCGCCCCAGAGCCTCTTTCAATACGGCCTTCGCATCGCTGCCAAAGACCTGCCACAGCGCCTCGACGGCAATTGCCGGGGTGCCGGTCGAAGCTTGTGTGGTCATGCTCGCGCCTTATTCGGTTGCAGCGGCGATAAGGGCAGAAACCGCATCGGCATTTTCAGCCAGATAGGCGGCGACGACCTCTTCCACATCCATGCCATCGACATCAACGGCCCCCATCATCACCTGCTGGTCTTCGGTTGACAGCTGATAGGCCTCAAGGATCTCGTAGGCGGCGGGCCATTGCTCCGCAAAGCCGGACCAGGCCACTTTGAAGATACGGCTGGACAGGAAATCGCAATCGGCGACCGCATTGGGGTTCACCCCCCAGGACGGGTCTTCATAGCATTCCGGCGTGCCCTCGGGCAGATCGACAAACCGCACATCATAGGCCGAAATTGCCCAATGCGGCTGCCAGAACACCATCAAAAGCGGTGTTTCGCGTTCGGTCGAGGCGCGCAGCTCGGCAATCAAGGCACCCTCGGATCCCGCAGGCACGGCGCGGAATGGCAGTTCCAGCCCGGCAACGCGATCGGCCCCGGGCGTGCCCCAATCGGCGGGGTAATCAACCAGACGGCCCTGCGGAATGGTCTCGGCGGTGGCGAATTGCAGCGCGCAATCCTGCAACGCCTCCCAGGCGGGCAGGCCCGGGCAGATCTCGGCGACATGGGCCGGGTAGGCAAAGCCTTCGCGCGCGACAAGACCCAGATCACCGATCTCGACCACACCACCGGCTTCCACCTGGGCATAGTATTGATCCGAGACGTTGGATTCCCAAATCTCCAGGGCTGCGCTGATCTCACCATCGGCCATTGCCTGATACATGTTCATGTAACCGGCGGTGACATATTCAACCGTATACCCCGCCTGTTCCAGCATCTGGCCCGCAACCCGGGTGCTGATATGCTGGCCGGTCCATTCATTGATCGCCAGCCGGATCGGTGTTTCGGTATCGCCCAATTCGGCGGCCTGTGCGGCCCCAAGGGTTGAAAGCACCCCCAACACAATTGCTAATTTCTTCATTTCTTGCTCCCTGTGATTGGCGGTCCTTGGCGGGCCGCTCAGAAAATACGACTGCCAGTCAACGGGCTGGCTTGATCAGAATGGACACCCAATGGCCGCACTCGGCCAGATCAGGCGGATTTCAGTGACCTGCCTTCGCCATGTCAGTGGGCGGGCCCGTCCAAGGCAGTATGGCGTGATTTCATGCGGCGTTTCCAGCCCTATAACAAAAACCGCGCGCCCCCATTGGCTCTGCCATGACGGCGTGCCCCGGCATAGATCACCCCGCTTTGGCCGCGCGTTCCTGCAAGAGATTCGACAGCCAATCGGGGTCCATTTCCGGCACCGAGGATAGCAGAAGTTCGGTATAGGGATCATGCGGCGGCTGGAACATTTCCGATTTCGGCCCCTGTTCGACAACCTTGCCCTCCTTCATCACCACCACCTCATCGGCGATGGCCTTCACCGTCGCCAGATCATGGGTGATGAACATATAGGCCAGATCAAACTCGGTTTGCAGCTTGTCCAGAAGCTTGAGAATCCCTTCGGCAACCAGTTGGTCCAGCGCCGAGGTCACCTCGTCGCAGATGATGAATTTTGGCTCCGCGGCCAGCGCGCGGGCAATCCCGATGCGCTGTTTCTGACCGCCCGACAGTTCCGACGGCAGGCGGTCGATATACTCATCTGGCTCCAGCTCGATCAGATCCAGCAATTGCCGGATCCGTTCGGTCAGAGCCCTGCCCTGCAAGCCCAGATACATCTGCGCCGGCCGCCCGATCAGCTCGCGGATCTTCAGCTTCGGGTTCAACGCGGTATCGGCCATCTGATAGATCATCTGCGCCTGACGCAGCTGATCACGGGTTCGGCTGCGATAATCGGGCGGCAGCGCCTGACCGTCAAACAGGATCTCACCGCGGCGCGGTGGCAACAGCCCGGTAATGACCCGCGCCGCGGTGGATTTGCCGGAACCGGATTCGCCCACGACCGCCACGGTGCGGCGCTGGTGGATGTCGAAACTGACATCCATCAACACATCGATCGCGCCATATCCGGCCGTCACATTGCGCATGGAAACCACCGGTGTGGTGCCCTTCGGCACCGGCGGCTGTTCCTCGCGTGTGTGGCTGCGCACGGCCCAGAGCGATTTGGTGTATTCCTCTTTCGGGTCCGACAGCATGGTGCGGGTATCGGCTTCTTCGACCTCATCGCCTTTCAGCAGCACCTTGATCCGATCAGCCATCTGCGCCACGACAGCCAGGTCATGGGTGATGTAGATCGCGGCGGTGTCAAACTGTTCCACGATATTCCGGATCGCAGCCAGCACCTCGATCTGGGTAGTGACATCCAGCGCCGTCGTGGGTTCATCAAAGATGATCAGATCCGGCCGGCACGACATTGCCATCGCGGTCATCGCGCGCTGCAATTGCCCGCCCGAAACCTGATGCGGATAGCGAAAGCCGATGCTTTCGGGATCTGGCAACTGCATCCGGCGATAGAGGTCGACCGCGTCCCTTTCCGCCTCGCTACGGTCCATGACACCATGCTGCACCGGGCCCTCGCAATACTGATCCATCAGCTTATGCGCCGGGTTGAAACTGGCCGCGGCCGATTGCGCGACATAGGCGATGCGCTTGCCTTTCAGGCCGCGCAGGATGTCGGGGCTGGCATGGCGCAGGTCGATCCCGTCAAACATGATCTCGCCATCCGAAATACGACAGCCATCGCGGGTAAACCCCATCGCGGCCAGACCGACGGTGGATTTTCCTGCTCCGGATTCGCCAATCAGACCAAGCACCTCGCCCTTGCGCAGCGTCAGGTTCACACCACGCACGATCTCGGTCCAGGTTTCATCCGCCCGACCCTCGATCTTCAGGCCCTTGATCGTCAGCAATACATCCTTGTCGGCAAACTGATCGCTCATGACGTTACTCCTTCAATCCGCTGGCGCGGTGCAACTGCCAGTCGACCACGAAATTCACCGACACCGTCAGCAGCGCAATCGCCCCGGCCGGCAGAAGCGGCGTGATGTCACCAAACGTGATGAGCGTGGCGTTTTCCTTGACCATGGAGCCCCAATCCGCCGTCGGCGGCTGGATACCAAGCCCCAGAAAGCTGAGCGCCGAGATGGCGAGGAACACGAAACAGAACCGCAAGCCGAACTCGGCCACCAGCGGGGCCAGCGCATTGGGCAATATCTCACGCGTGATCAGATACCACTTGCCCTCGCCGCGCAGCTTGGCGGCCTCGATATAATCCATCACCACGATGCTCACCGAGACCGAGCGCGCCAGCCGGAACACCCGTGTGCTGTCGATGATCGCAATCACGATGATCAGCGTCAGGACCGAGGTGCCAAAGATCGTCAGCAGCAAAAGCGAGAAGATCAGCGACGGGATCGCCATCAGCACATCGACCGACCGGCTGAGCGTCTGATCCATCCAGCCGCCCACCGTGGCCGCCAGAAGGCCCAGAACCGCCCCCATTACAAAGGCCAGCGTGGTGGTGGCAAAGGCAATGCCCACGGTATTGCGCGCGCCATAGATCATTCGGGTCAGCATATCGCGACCCAGCGCATCGGTGCCGAGCAAATTCACATCATCCCAGACCTGAAACTCGCGCCCGACGATCTCGGTCTCGGAGAAAGGTGCAATCAGCGGCGCGAAGACGGCCACGAAAATGTAAATGATGATCATCAGCAATCCGAATGACGCCGTGAGCGGCGCGGTGCGCATCTCCTTGGCGACTTTTTTGGGGCCGATCGCAACGATCACTGCGCGAAACACCCACCCGGCGGCCATGGCGGCCACGATGAAGGCGAGGAAATAAAGGATGTTCAGCAAGATATCCATGACCGATCCTCCCTCAGCGCCGGTGAATGAGACGCGGGTTCGACAAGGTCGATAACACGTCTGCAAGCAGGTTGAGCAGCACATAGGCTGCGGCAAAGATCAGCGCCACGGCCTGCACCACCGGCATATCGCGTGAGGCCACGCTATCGACCATCAACTGGCCCAGACCGGGATAGACAAAGACCACCTCGACCACGACCACACCGGTGATCAGATAGGCAAGGTTGATCGCAATGACGTTGATGATGGGGGCCAGCGCATTGGGCAGCGCATGTTTGACGATCACCCGCATCGGGCTCATGCCCTTCAGCCGCGCCATTTCGATATAGGGGCTGGCCAGCAGGCTGATGATCGCGGCCCGCGTCATCCGCATCATATGTGCGGTCACCACCAGCGTCAGGGTCAATGCCGGCAGGAAGGCGCGGTAAAGCTTTTCGCCAAATCCGGGGTCGCCCCGCAAGGTCGCCAGCGACGGGAAAATCCCATCCGCACCGGCGAACCAGAGGATCAGGATATAGGCCATGAAAAATTCCGGGAACGAGATCGAGGTGAGCGCCGTGGCATTGGCGATCCGGTCAAAGGCCGAATTGCGGAACAGCGCCACCAGAATGCCCAGCATCAATGACAGCGGCACCGCGATTGCGGCGGCATAAAGGGCCAGGAACAATGTATTGCCCAACCGCGCGCCGATCAGCTCGGCCACCGGGCGCCGGTTGGCCAGCGAATTTCCGAAATCACCCTGCAATACACCGCCAAGCCATTGCACATAGCGAATGACCATCGGCTGATCCAGCCCCAGTTCGCGCCGGATGGCGGCCACCGTTTCGGGCGTCGCAGACTGGCCCAGGAACTCCTCGGCGAAATCGCCCGGCAACAGTTCGGTCGCCAGAAAGATCAGCACCGACACAATGAACAGGGTCAACAGGCCAAGCGCCAATCGCTGTGCGATCATCCTCCAGATATGTGACATCGATCCCCCTTGTTCCGCACCTGATCAGTGGCACAGATCTATTTTTATTCTCGCAAAAAACCCCCGGCCGTGATGGCCGGGGGTCTTTGTCGTATCAGGCGAACCACCAGCGTTCGGCGATCCGTTGACCATCGTTGCGCCAGTTGGACCCCACCTGTTCGGGATGCGCCAGATTGTCGGAATAGGCCATCACATAAGCCGCAAACATCGGGATGATGGTTGAGCCCTGATCCGAAAGGATCTGCTGCATCTCGAAATACATCTCGCGGCGCAGATCCTCGTTCAGTTCGGCACGCGCAGTCAGCAGCAGCTCATTGAACCGGTCATTGCTCCAGTAGCTTTCGTTCCAGGCCGCACCTTCGGAATATGCTGTGGCGAACATCCAGTCCTCGGTCGGGCGACCGCTCCAATAGGTGCCCACGAACGGAAGCTGCATCCAGACATTGGACCAATAGCCATCATTGGGTTCGCGCACGACATTGATGTTGATCCCCGCAGCCGCAGCGGATTCAGCGAACAGAACGCCCGCATCAACCGCGCCGGCAAAGGCGGCATCGGCCAGGTGAATATCCACATCCAAGCTCTCCAACCCTGCCTGCTGAAGGTGGAAGCGTGCCTGGTCAGGGTCATAGGTTTTCTGCGGCAGCTCGGTGTTGAAAAACCGCTGTCCGGGGCCGATCGGGTGGTCATTGCCCGGCGTGCCATAGCCATTCAGGACGGTCTCGACCATCTGTTCCCGGTCAATCGCATATTTCAGCGCCAGCCGGACATGGTTGTTGCTGAACGGATCAGCGCGCGAATCCATCGGCAGGCCGTAATGCTGCGTTCCGGTAACCGACAGAACCTCGATACCGGGGGCGCGTGCCAACAGATGAACGGTATTCAGATCGGCGCTGTCGATATAATCAACATCGCCCGAGATCAGAGCGTTCTGGCGGGCCGCCGCATCGAGGATGGCCAGCACCTCGACACCGTCGAAATGCGCGACGCCGGTTTTCCAATACCCGTCATGACGCGACAGGGTTGCCGCGACGCCGAACTCCAGATCGTCAATGACATATGCCCCGCAGCCATCGGTGGACATCGGGTCAATCGCACCATCGACAGATGGTTTGATCGGCAGGTGATAATCCGACAGGATGAACGGGAAGTCGGCATTGCCGTCGGCCAGCTCGAACACGACATTCATGCCATCGGCGGTCATATTGGTGATCTGTTCGACAATTGGCTTGGCTGCGGATGTTGAATCTTCGCCAAGGTGATGCGCGATGGATGCGATCACATCCTCTGCGGTGACCGTGCCACCGGAATGGTATTGCACGCCCGACCGGATGGTAAAGGTCCAGGTGGCCGCATCTGCCGAGGCTTCCCAGCTTTCCGCGACTTCGGGAACCAGCGACCCATCGGCCGCAATCTCGGTCAGGTAGTTGTTGCTCGCATGGCCCAGGAAAATCATGAAATCGTTTTCCCACGATCCCGGATCCAGGCTATCGGTGGTGGAACCGTGTGACATGCCCATCCTGAGCGTGCCGCCGCGCATCGGTTGCGCACGGGCCATCTTGGCCCCCATCGGCCCCAAAAGCGCCGCGCCACCCAGGGCGGACGCGCCTTTCAGTATCCCGCGGCGGTTCACGCCGCCGCTAATAAGGGATGAATTCCTCATGTGTATTTCTCCGCTGTTTGGTTATTTCTGCGCCGGGGAAGGCTCGGGTTTGTCCCGGTTTCGGACCACTCGAACCGGCGCTGTCATGGATGACGGGCGCGCGAAGCTGAGTGAAGGAATCCCCTGACATGACAGCAGTCTCGCATGAGAATGGTTGGAGACAAACCTACTTTCGACATTTTTGCCCCCATTTGCGACCTGATTCCCGGTCATCGCGAAATTTTCTTGCGCAAGCGCGGGCTGAAATCGACAGATATTAGCCGGATTCAAGGCCGTGCCCTATGATGAAATCTGTCAGATTCCGGCCAGATTCCGGCCAGATCCCAACCGATCAAGCAAGTCGCCCGCATGCCCAACCCGCCCAATATCGTTCTGATCATGGCCGATCAGCTTGCGCCGCATTTTACCGGTGCCTAAGGTCACCCGCGGGCCAAGACCCCGGATATGGATGCACTGGCCGCGACCGGCACCCGGCTGGACGCGCCTGTTGCAATTCACCGCTCTATGCGCCGTCCTGTGCGCCGTCGCGCGCGTCTTTCATGACCGGGCAGCCGGTGTCCGGGATCGCCACCCATGACAATGGTGCAAGCTTGGTGCCTCGATCCCGACCTTCGCGCATTCCCTGCGCATCATCGGCTACCGCACCTGCCTGTCGGGCAAGATGCATTTTGTCGGCCCTGATCAGCTGCACGGGTTCGAGGACCGGCTGACCACCGATCTCGACCCGTCCGATCACGCCTGGACACCCGATTGCCCCCCCCGATACGCGCATCGACAAATGGTATCACACCATGGGCCCGGTGGTTGAAGCCGGGCCCGCTGCCACTTCGTTCCGGATCGAATATGATGAGAAAACCGGTTTCGCGGCGCGGCGTCGGGTCCTTGAATACACCATGGCAGACACCGCGCCCTTCGCGATGGCCGTCAGCCTGATCCACCCGCATGATCCATATATGCCCCGGCCCGAGTTCCGGGATCTCCATGATGAGGCCGATATCGACATGCCGCAGACCGGCCGGGTGGATGATCCGCATACGCAGCGCCTGCATCACGGCATCGCCGCCGATATCCGGCCGGTATCTCAGGATGAAATCCGCAACGCGCGCCGCGGCTATTCCGCAAACATCTCCTATTTCGACAGCAAACTGGGTGAGGTGGTGAGCGCGGGCTGTGGCATAAGATGAACTTCTTTGAACACCGCGCTGGAATTCCTATGATAATTTCGGGGCCAGATGTCGAAAACCGAACCGTCGGAGAACCCATCAGCTTGGCTGATATGCTGCCCACATGCCGCGATATCGCGGCCCTTGAAGGGGCGAAAACACCCCAGGCACCCATGCCGCTGGATGGCCGGTCGCTCTGGCCCTTGCTGAGGGGGCTGTGGATAACCCAGGTGGTGGTGAGATGCCTGGGGAATATTGTGCCGAATCTGCAAGCCATCCGATAGTCATGATCCGCAGGGGGGCATGAAATCACATCCATTGCAAAGTTGATCCACTTCAATTCTATCGTCTTTCCGATGATCCGATGGAGCGGACAAGTTTGGTCAATGAGCCTGTGCAGGGGACAAGAATGGCAGAATTTCAATCCGAAATTTCGCTGCAATGGGATGAAAAAGCCCTCCGCGTCCGCGGTATCGCGTCGCAAAACCAGCGCCGGCCGGTTTATCCGGCGATGGAGGTCGGAAATCCGGTCAGTTGGGACTATCAACCGCCCCGCGACGCGAGCCAGAAATATCTGCGCAATCACCTGGATTGGACCGTCGCCGCCGAGCGAACGAGCTTTCCGTCTTATCCAAAGAAATGAATGTGTTATGTGGCGCTACTAGGAGAGAAAAAAATTTGATCAAATTTTTTCAGCCAATATTTCGGCTAAACCCTGCCCTCAAGCCTCGTCAGCTCGAATGCGATTCAGCTATCGATCAGTAAACTCGTTTAACCGTTATAAATTAATTCATTAGGGATCATTCTTGACGGGTGATCAGGCGCTGTGGCCGAATTTCATGAATTCCACGCGCCGCGGCGCACAAAAATTCGCCCTCACGGCCGCCAAAATCGCGTCTGATCTCAGCTTTCAACGTCCAGAATATCGCAGGCCTTGCGCGCCAGCGGTTCCGCCAGCGCGCCCACCTGCATCGCATGGTCAGACGAGGCATTGCCCGCGAGCGCACGGAATTTTACCCCCTGCACGATCGCGGCCAGACGGAACAGGCCGAAAACCAGATAGAAATGCCAGTCACGGATGCCCGAGATTCCCATCCGATCACAGTAACGCGCCACGTAGTCCGCCTCTTCCGGCAGGCCATTTGCTGCCCGTGTCACGCCCTCCAGCCCGCTCAGAACCGGCCCCGGCGGCATCCGCCACAACATGCATTGATAGGCCAGATCAGCCAGCGGATGGCCAAGCGTCGAAAGCTCCCAATCCATCACGGCCGCCACCCGTGGCGCGGCGGTCTCGAACATCACATTGTCCAGCCGATAATCGCCATGGACCAGCGCAACGCGCCCGTCATCGGCCACCATATTGGCCTCCAGCCAGGCCATGATGCGCTCCATTTCAGGCAGTGTTTGCGTCTGGGTCGCCCGATACTGGCGGCTCCAGGTGGCAAACTGGCGGGCAAAATACCCGCCCGGCCGGCCAAAATCCACCAGCCCCACAGCGGCCAGATCAACCGAATGGATCGCCGCCAGGGTCGCATTCATCGCATCATAGATCGCGGCCCGTTCGGTCGGCTCCAACCCGGGCAAGGCGGGGTCCCAAAAGACCCGGCCCCTGACGAAATCCATCACATAGAACATCGCCCCGATAACGTTTTCATCGGCACAGAAATGCAAGGCGCGGGCCACCGGAACATCGGTTTGCTCCAAGGCCCGCAGCACCCGAAATTCCCGATCCACCGCATGGGCCGATTTCAGCAGAACGCCGCCCGGTTTGCGTCGCAACACGTAATCGCCGCTATCGGCCTGCAAATGATAGGTGGGGTTGGACTGCCCATCGCTGAATTTCTGTGCGCTGCGAAGGCCGCGAAACCCGGCAATCTGCCCCTCCAGATAGCGCCCCAAAGATCCGATCGGCAGCCCGTCCATCACGCTTTCGCAGCGTGATGGGCCCGCACCAATTGCCGCCCCAGGGCCATCATATGCACCTGATCGGGGCCATCCGCCAACCGGATCTGGCGGGCGTAATTGAACAGCTCCGCCAGCGGCAGATCCTGCGTCAGCCCGGCACCTCCATGGATCTGAATGGCCCTGTCGATCACCGTTTGCGCCATCCTTGGGGCCACGATCTTGATCGCCGCAATCAGGTCGCGCGCCGCCTTGGCCCCGTCCCTGTCGATCTTTGCAGCCGCCTTCAGCGTCAGCAGCCGCGCCTGCTCGATCTCGCACCAGCTCAGCGCGATATCCTCGCGCACCGATTGATGCTGGCTCAGCTTCCTGCCAAAGGTCGCCCGCGTTTCCACCCGGTCCAGAACCAGCTCCAGCGCCCGCTGCGCCGCCCCCACCAGCCGCATGCAATGATGTATCCGCCCCGGCCCAAGCCGCCCCTGCGCAATCTCGAAGCCGCGCCCTTCGCCCAAAAGCAGATTTTCCGCCGGCACCCGGACATTATCGAACACGATCTCGGCCTCGCCAAAGGGCGCGTCACTGTAGCCGAAGGTCGTGACATGGCGCACGATGTTCACCCCGGGCGCATCGCGCGGCACCAGAATCATGCTCTGCTGCTTGTGGCGGTCCGGGTTATCGGGGTCCGATTTGCCCATCACGATGAACACCGCGCAGCTCTCGCGCATGCCGCCGGTGGTAAACCATTTGCGCCCGTTCACCACGTAATCACCGCCGTCACGGCGAATTTCGCATTCGATATTGGTGGCGTCAGACGACGCCACATCGGGTTCGGTCATCGCAAAGCCCGACCGGATATCCCCCGCCATCAATGGCTCCAGCCAGCGCGCCTTTTGCGCGTCAGAGCCATAGAGCAGCAGCGTCTCCATATTGCCCGTATCGGGCGCGTTGCAATTGAAGATCTCCGGGGCCCACCAGACCCGCCCCATGATCTCGGCCAGGGGGGCGTATTCAAGATTGCTGAGCCTGCCGCCATGGGCGCGCGGCAGGAACAGGTTCCACAACCCCTCAGCGCGCGCTTTGGCCTTCAGATCCTCGAAGAAATCCGGTGTCCGGAACGGGGTTTCCGTGGTCTCGAAATGGGCCCGGAAACGCGCCTCGGCCGGTGTGATATGCGCCGCCATGAAGGCGCTCATCCGCACCTGCATCTCAACGGTCTTCGCGCTCATATTCAAATCCATCGTCACCGCTCCCTGATTGCCGCGCGGCAGAGAGTCCGCCGCAAGCCCCCGGCTGTCAACTGCCCTTGCTCAACCGCGCCTGCCCTCCTAGCCTTGACCGAACCGCATCGGAGCCCGCATCATGACCCATCACCCGCTTTTCGACCTCTCAGGCCGCGTCGCGCTGATCACCGGAGCCAGCCGCGGCATCGGCGCGGCCATCGCCCATTTGCTGGCCGAACACGGGGCCCATATCGTGGTCAGCAGCCGCAGATTGGAAGGCTGCGAGGCCGTGGCCAGGGACATCCGCGCCAAGGGCCTCAGCGCGGAAAGCCTTGCCTGCCATATCGGCGACATGGATGCGATCGACGCAATCATGGCCCATATCGAGGCGACGCATGGCCGGCTCGATATTCTGGTCAACAACGCCGCCACCAACCCCTATTTCGGGCATATCCTCGACACTGATCCCGGCAGTTTTCAGAAAACGCTGGACGTCAACATCCGTGGCTATTTCTTCCTGTCGGTGGCCGCAGGCCGCCTGATGCGAGCGCAGGGCAAGGGGGCGATCGTCAATATCGCCTCAGTCAACGCGCTGGAGCCTGGCGACGGCCAGGGCACCTATTCCATCACCAAGGCGGCGGTGGTGAACATGACCCAGGCCTTCGCCAAGGAATGCGCGCCGCTCGGCATCCGCGTCAACGCCATCGCACCGGGTTGGACGCGCACAAAATTCGCCGGCGCGCTTCTGGACAGCAAACCGCATCACGACGCGATCATGGCCCGCCTGCCGATGAAGCGCCCGGCCGAGCCTGAGGAAATGGCAGGGGCCGTGCTCTACCTCGTCTCGGACGCCGCCAGCTACACCACAGGCGCGCTTCTGGTTGTTGATGGTGGGTTGACCATCTGATCGCACAATAGCCCTCACATGCGCCCTGCACGCAACATCAACTTCTTTGCGCATCAAATATCCCCGCCGGAGGCTCTGCGCCCGCATCAGCGGGCGCAGATCGGCGCGCGGCACGCGCGGCGAAATAGCGTGTTCCAATGAAAAACGGCGGCTCCGTCATGGAACCGCCGCCAAAGATCTCACCCCGGGCTCATCCCGTTCTCACCCCGTTCTTACCCCGGGCTCATCCCCCGCAGCCGTTCAGATCGACGCCTGAGCAGTTCCACGGTTGTCAGCAACACGATCGAAACAGCCACCAGGATCGTCGCCACCGCCAAAATGGTTGGGCTGATCTGTTCGCGCAGGCCGATGAACATCTGCCAGGGCAGGGTTTTCTGCCCGGCCGAGCCGACGAACAGCACCACCACCACCTCATCGAACGACGTGATGAAGGCAAACAGCGCGCCCGAGATTACGCCGGGCAGGATCAGCGGCATCTGAATGCGAAAGAACGTCGTCACCGAGTTCCCGCCAAGCGAGGCCGAGGCCCGCGTCAGCGATTTGTCGAACCCCACCAGCGTCGCGGTCACGGTGATGATGACAAACGGAATACCAAGTGCTGCATGCGCCAGCACGACACCCAGATAGGTGCCCTGCAACCCGATCCGGCTATAGAAGAAATACATGCCGGCCGCCGAGATGATCAACGGCACGATCATCGGTGAAATCAGGATGGCCATGATCACGCCCTTGAAGGGCACATGGCTCTGGCTCAGCCCGATAGCGGCCAAGGTTCCAAGCGAGAGCGACAACAATGTCGCCACCGGCGCAATTCGGATCGAATTCCACAATGGTTGCTGCCAATCCGGGTTGGTAAAGAAATCGCGGTAGTGCTGCAGCGAAAAACCCGCCGGGTCCAACCGCAGCATCTCGGGCGTATAGGTAAAGAAATCCTGGGCGTTGAAGCTGAGCGGAATGATGATGATGATGGGCGCGATCAGAAAGAAGAACACCAGGCCGCAGATGACGCGGAAACTGTAATACCAGATGCGCTGTCCGGGTGAGGCATAGATAGGAAGGCTCATTGTCTTTACCCCAGTTTCACGTTGTCGATGCCGACGATCCGGTCATAGGCCCAGTACAGGGCCAGGACGAGAACCAGCAGGATGGTTCCAAGTGCAGCCGCCAGACCCCAATTCAACGAACTGGAGATATTATAGGCGATCCGGTTGGAGATGAATGTACCGGAGCGTCCGCCGACCAGTTCGGGCGTGATGTAATAGCCGATCGACAGGATGAAGACGAGGATACATCCGGCTCCGATCCCCGGCACACTTTGCGGGAAATACACCCGCCAGAAGGCGGTCCAGTCGGTAGCACCAAGCGATTTGGCCGCGCGCACATATGTCTGCGGGATGGTCTGCATCACCGAATAAAGCGGCAAGATCATGAATGGCAGCAGGATATGCGTCATCGCAATGATCGTGCCGGTCTGGTTGTTGATCAAGGCCAGGCGGCTGTCATCGGCAACAATTCCGGCCCAGACCAACAGGTCGTTGATCACACCCTGCTGCTGCAGCAGCACCTTCCAGGCCGAGGTGCGCACCAGAAGCGATGTCCAGAATGGCAGCAGCACCAGGATCATCAGCATGTTCGAGGTCCGCATCGGCAGGTTGGCCAGCAGGAACGCCACCGGATAGCCAAGCAGCACGCAACTGCCCATGATGATCAGTGACATGATGATGGTGCGCTTGAACAGCGTGATATAGATGCGGAAATCTTCATCCTGCACCTGGATACCGTCAGGGGTCAGTTGCAGATCTACCGCGGTCAGGAAATAGCCGGGCGTGTAGTTTCCGGAATAAAGCTGAATGGTTTGAAACACTTCAGGGTTCAGCCAGTTATCACTTATTTCCGCAAACTGATCGCGGATGGATACGGTCTCAAACCCGGCCACGGCGGCAGCGGCGGCACCAAGCAGGTCGTTATCACCCACATCGGCTCCGGCTGCCAGATCCCGATAGAGCGAGGTATAGACAAAATCCCAGGGCTGCACGACGGTGGGATCTTCTTCCTCGACCTCGACAATTATCCGGACCCAACTGTCATATGCGGACGCGGTTTCAGGCAGGCTGGCCCGAATATCGGCATCCTCCAGCAGCGTGGAAAATGTCACCGGGTTTTCCCAGGCCGCATCCAACGCCACGAACTGATCGGTGTAGATATTCGTTTCAAACCGGCCAACGCCCCTGCCCGAGCGGCGGAACAGCGACGACATTCCGGTCATTTCATAGTTCAGGCGGCTGCCGACCCGTGAGCTAACACGAAATTCGGCCGCAACCAGAATATCCACATAAAGCGCTGCATATACATCTTCGGATGGCGGTTCATCGGTATCTTCCCAATCGCGCAGCGCCACCACCGTGCGTGGCAGCGTGTCGCTCACGATCTGGTTTTCGACCGAGCGGAACAACATGTCCCCGATCGGAAAAATGAACGTGATCAGAATGAACAGCAAAAGCGGCGAAATCAGCATAAGCGCCCGGATCTTCTGGGCGCGCAGGGCGCGGTTCAGGCTCACCTTCAGCGGGCGCCCATCGGCGGCCAGAACGGGGCCTGTTGCGACGTCTGCGGTTTGTGCGGTTGCGTCGGTCATGTCTCAGGTGCCTTCCACGACGAGGATCACGCTGTCGGCACTTGCCCTGCGGATCGCTGCAACGTCTTGATATTCGGGGTCATGATAGGCGGTCAGCGCCGCCTCGTAACTTGGAAACTCGATCACGACATGGCGGTCATTGGCCTGCCCTTCCATCACCTGCGATTGCCCGCCCCGGACGATGAACCTGGCACCCAACCGCTCCAGAATGGGCGTGTCGCGGCGGATATATTCCGGATAGGTTTCAGGGTTGGTCACGGTAATATGGCCGATGATATAGCCTTTGGGCATTTGGCGCGCCTTCTTTGGCTTCCTGGGGGACGGGCGGACCACAATCGGCCCGCCCGAAAGGTTTCAGATCAGCAGGTTACTGCGACAGCCATGCCTGGAAACGGGCATCCATGTCATCGCGGTAATCGGCCCACCAGACATAGTTGAACAGGAAGGTGTTCTGCGCATTGGCCGGATCGGTCGGCATATGCGGTGCCATCTCGATTCCCAGATCTGCGTGCAGACCCACCAGCGGCGCAGAAGACGCCCGCGCCGGACCGTAGGAGATATAGAGCGCCTGATCGGCCAAGCGCTGCGTATCGGTGGCAAAGCGAACGAAGTCGAGCACGCGGGCCAGACGATCCTCGGGCAGGCCGACAGGAATGATCCAGCCGTCAAGGTCAAAGACCTGCGCGTCCCACATCATCGCCACCGGCTGATTCTGCTCTTCGATCAGAGAGAACAGACGACCGTTATAGGTCGAACCGAAGACAACTTCGCCATCGGCCAGCAATTGCGGCGTGTCGGCTCCGGAAGTCCACCAGACGGTGTCGTCGGCGATGGTGTCGAGCATGGCAAAGGCCTGTGCGACGCCTTCCTCGGTTTCCAGCACGTCATAGATGTCATCCTTGGCCACGCCCGAGCAGAGCAGCGCCCATTCGAGGTTGCCGATCGGGCGGCGTTCCAGCGAACGCTGGCCGGGGAAGTTCACCAGGTCGAAAACATCACAGATATCATCCGGCTCGCGACCGCCCCAGGCCTCGACATCGGTGCGGTATCCGAAGGTGGTGGAATAAACGATCTGCGGGATGAAGCAATCCGATACGATCAGATCACCGAAATCCTCGGAGGCCGGTGTGCCATCAGGCGCAGGTGCCAGCACTGCGTCATGGTCGATCTCCATCGCCAGACCTTCGTCGCACAGGCGCATGGCGTCTGCGGCCACAACGTCAACGATATCCCAGGTGATGTTGCCGGCTTCGTTCATCGCACGCAGGCGGGCCACGGCCTCGCCCGAGCTTTCGTCGGTCAGAACCTCGAAGCCTTCATTCATTGCCTGATAGGGCTCGACATAGGCGCGAATCTGGCTCAGCTGATAGGCACCGCCCCAGCTGACCATGGTCATCGAATCGGCCATATGGCCGTCGGCATATGCCATGGGTGCGGCAAGAACCGACCCCACCGTCAGCAGTATTGCTGATTTGAGTTTCATTTTTCTCTCCTCTGTTGGTCGTCTTTATCTTTGTGGGTTGGCCCCCGCTCGGATAACCCGTCGGGGTGCTCATGCTGCTCAGGCGTCCAGAGCCCGGCAATCTTGTGGCCGCCATCCGATCTCGATCACCTCGCCGGGTTTCAGGCGGCGCTGATCGGGGGCGTTACGGGTCTTGATTATGAAATCATCATTGCCGGCCACGCGCAGCCGGGTGCGATAGATATCGCCCATATAGATGAACTCCAGCACCTCGGCCTTGACGGTATGGGTGCCGGGCAACAGCCGGTTCGGGTCAAACTCGACCCGTTCGGGCCGGATCGAGACCAGCGTGCGGTCGCCAACATTTTCGACATTGACCGGCACCGTGTCGACCAAGCTGCCATCATCCAGCCTGACAACGGCAATGCCATCACTGATGCTTTCGACATTGCCCATCAGCGTGTTGTTCTCACCGATGAATTGCGCAACGAAGCTGTTTTCGGGCTGTTCATACAGCTCATCGGGCGGGGCCAGTTGCTGGATACGGCCATCGTCAAACACGGCAACCCGGTCCGACATGGTCAGCGCCTCGGTCTGGTCATGGGTCACATAGACCGTGGTGATGCCCAGATTATGCGCCAGATTGGTAATCTCGAACTGCATTTTTTCGCGCAACTGTTTATCCAGCGCACCCAGCGGTTCATCCATCAGCACCAGTTCGGGTTCAAACACCAGCGCCCGCGCCAGGGCGATCCGCTGTTGCTGACCACCAGATAATTGCGCCGGACGGCGACCGCCAAAATCGCCCATCTCGACCATATCCAACGCGCGTTTCACCTTGGCCTCGCGGTCCGATTTGCCGATCTTGCGCACTTCCAGCGGAAAGCTCAGGTTTTCGGCAATCGTCATATGCGGAAACAGGGCATAGTTCTGAAACACCATCCCGATGCCGCGCTTATGCGGCGGGATGTTGTTGATCGGTTTCCCATCCAGCAATATATCGCCATGCGTTGCCGTCTCAAATCCGGCCAGCATCATCAGGCAAGTGGTTTTGCCTGACCCCGAGGGGCCCAGCATCGTCAGAAATTCGCCTTTGCCGATGGCAAGATTGAGGTCCTTCACGACCAGAATTTCACCATCATAGCTTTTCTGCACACGGTCAAAGACCACAAAGTGGTCTGCACCAGAACTTTCGTTCATGTATCTTCCCTGTCATCCGGCGCTTTCACGCTCGCTTGCGGTTTATTGTCGGCATCATTGCGGCGCATTGCCGCCGGGCTTGCCGCACGTGCGACATGATATAGCCAATAAACGACATCCGCCTTGGCTTTTCACTGTAAGCGGTTTCAGTAACGCGTCCAGCGAATTTCTCTTTGTTTGCGTGAACTCTGGCTGTTCTCTCATTGCAGCGATGGCGCATTCAGGGCCTCCCTGACAATCCGAAACATCACGTTAAGCATTGGTTTTCAAGGGTAATTATAATTTCACAGCCTTACCCAACGTCACGAATCGCACCATTGCGGTGGCACAAAATTCGCCCCCCGGCGCGCCGTCAGGCGCTCTGATTTCATCTCGTGGCAGCGCTCCGCGTCGAATCATCGCCCGCCAGCGCCATTTCCAGGGTGCCAAGCCCCGGCGTCGGCAGCGCCGCCATCAGGGAGGCGAACTGCACCCGGCACTCGGCCCCCAGCCAGCCTTGCGGAAAAAATCGTTGCGGCAAATCAGGATGGCGCAGAATGACCCGTCGCCAACTATGCACCACCAGCGCACGCAATGCGGCGCGTTCATCGGCGGGCAACGCCCCGCCGGTCTGCAATATCTGCGCCACAGCTTCGAACGCGGCATGCAGCCGTTCGCAGGCCACAAGCACATCCTGCGGACAGATCTGCGCGCGCAGCCATTCGGGCAGCGCCACTTCACAGCTTTCCACGCCGACCAGCCCCTGATGATCGGCGGGCAACGGGCCCGGTGCCAAAATCGCCTGAGTGCCGATGGCCAGGTAATCGCCGCTTTGCAAGAACGCCTCAAGCTGCGCCGCGCCGCGGGTTTCGCCACCACCTGAAATCAACACATGCCACCGCCCGGGGTCAGACGCGCCCGCACCATATATGCGCGGCGTCGCGGCGGCCGATTGGGCCCGGCCATAGCCCGTCAGAAAATGCGTGCTGGCGCGGCCCTCGCGCGCGCTTTCGATCCAGCCATCCTTGCGCAAACGGTGCAGCGCCACGCGCATGGCCTGCGGCTTGACCCCCATCAACCCGGTCAGGCGTGACAAGACCGGGCCGCTGATCGTATCGCCCTGTTTCTGCGCCAGATCGCCAAAGATCGTCACGATCAATGACCATACCCGATGCCCTTCGCCCGTTGTCAGGGCGGCGGCGGCGGCGCGGAATGTGGGGCTGGCATCAGGCGTCATGGGCGAACTATAGGCAGCCTGTCCGCGCCCTCAAGTGGCGTTCATCGTCAACAGCTCGTATTCGGCCACCTTGTCGCCCTCCTGATCGGTCAGCGTGACATGCCAGCGCACCTCGCCATAGTCGGCATTGCGGCGGGTCTTCTTGCGCACGCTGAGGCGGGCCTTGATGGCGCTGCCCGGCTCCACCGGCTTCAGGAAGCGCAGATTGTCCAACCCGGTATTGGCCAGAACCGGGCCTTCATCTGGGTCCACAAACAGCCCCGCCGCAAAGCTGAGCAGCAGATAGCCATGCGCCACCCGACCGGGAAAGAACGGGTTCCGCTTCGCCGCCGCGTCATCCATATGGGCGTAGAAAGTATCGCCGGTGAACGCCGCGAAATGTTCGATATCTTCCAGCGTGACCACCCTCGGCGCGGTGGTGAGGGTTTCACCGATGGCCAGCGCGTCAAAGCGCCGGGTAAAGGGATGCGCCGGGCCCGCGATCTCAGCCGCCCCCGGCACCCAGACATCGCCGATGGCGCTCAAGATATCGGGGCTGCCCTGCACTGCTATGCGCTGCATGTAATGCATCACGCCGCGAATACCGCCCAGTTCCTCGCCACCGCCGGCACGCCCCGGGCCGCCATGCACCATATGCGGCAAGGGCGATCCATGGCCGGTGGCCTCACCCATGCTGTCGCGGTTGTTGAAATAGAGCCGCCCGTGGAATGCGCCCGCGCCCATCACCACCCGCCGCGCAACACCCGTATCATGCGTGATGATCGAGGCCACCAGCGACCCCTGCCCGCGATTGGCCAGCGCGATGCCATGATCGAGATCGCGGTAGCCCATGATGGTGCTGACCGGGCCGAACGCCTCGGTGTCATGGACCCGTTGCGCGGCGTCGGGATCGGCGCAGTGAAACAGCATTGGCGGCAGGAACGCGCCTTCATGGCCGGCACCGAGCAGATCAAACGCCTCCGGGTCACCGAAAACCCGCTCGGCCTCCGCGCCGATAATGGCGGCCTTTTCAAGCACATCGACCTTTTGCGCGTTCGAGACCAGCGCCCCCATGCCCACGCCCTCGGCCCGCGGATCGCCGATCACCGTTCCGGCCAGCCGGGCCGAGAGTGCCTCGATCAGCGCCGGCACCTGCGCCTCAGGCGCGATGATGCGGCGGATGGCGGTGCATTTCTGCCCTGCCTTGGCGGTCATCTCGCGCACCACCTCCTTGACGAACAGGTCAAATTCCGGCGTGCCGATCACCGCATCAGGCCCAAGCAGAGAGGCATTGAGACTGTCCTGTTCGGCCACGAACCGCACCGAATTTTCCA
>NZ_JBTUJH010000033.1:0-4571 GCF_058343375.1 Alterinioella sp. | reverse complement strand
TTGCAGATCGACGGCGGCGGGCATCACACTTGGACAGAGGCTGAAATCAGCCGCTTCTATTCCATCCATGAGCCGGGAACTTTGCCGCACCATATCATGACGCTGATGCTCTGGACCGGCGCGGCGCGCGTTGATGTGGTCAAGTTGGGATGGTTCAGCATCAAGGACACCCCGGAGGGTTTGCGCCTGCAATACAGACGTCAAAAAACACGACGAGACAAGGATCCGGTTCTTATCAGCATTCCCCTTGCGCCTGACCTCGCGGCATTGCTGGAAACCTGCCCCAAAAATGAAGGCACTTTCCTGCAAACCAAGTTTGGAAAGGCGCGTTCAGCAAAATCCATTACCGGCGACATGCGCCGATGGTGTGATGCTGCTGGCCTTCCGAAATGCACGCCTCACGGGTTGCGCAAGGCAATTGCCCGTCGATTGGCAGAGGCCGGTGCATCGGCACCACAAATCGGTGCGATCACGGGCCACAAAACCTTGACGGAAGTGCAACGATACATAGCCGCTGCGAACCGCGAAGGCATGGCGAGCGATGGCATGGCGCTGTTGCTGGCAAGGCCGAACGGTGAACAAACCGTGGTGAACATAACAGATATGTTCGCCAAAAAGAATATCAAACCTTTGAAATTAAGGGACTAATCAGTATGCTTGGCGATCCCGGGAGGACTCGAACCCCCAACATCCTGATTAGAAGTCAGGTGCTCTATCCAGTTGAGCTACGGGACCGCTGGCCCCTTATTTGCGCAAGGCGCGGGGCGGATGCAAGCGGCTTAAGGGCGCAGCGCCATGAAGTTGATCAGCGGGTCATCTTTCAGGAACCTGGACTGCCGCCCGAATACCCCTAATGGGTCCAGACCTGACGCCGATAGGTCGCGAAATTGTCGCCATAGCCACCGGGGCGCAGATTGACCTTGCGCTTTTTCGGCTGCAACACCAGGGCGTCGATGCCATGCGCGTTTGCGTAATCCTGCGCCGCCTCGGCGCTGTCGAAATGCAGTTTGACCTGCGCGTTCATGTCGCCCGAACTGGTCCAGCCCATCAGCGGGTCGACGCTGCGCCGCTCAACTGGTGCAAATTCAAGAACCCAGTCTTTGGTCTTGGCCGTGCCGGATGACATGGCGGTTCGGGCCGGTTGGTAGATTCGCGCGCGCATCGGGGCGGTCTCCTTCATTCTCACCGGGTCATCTTATCCCGAAAGACGCCCAATGATGCAACGGGCATTCTGGTCACAGCGATGTTCTGGGGAAAGCAGATTGCCAGCCGGGCCCGGTGGAGCGAGGGGTGGGGTGGGTGGTGCGGGGCCGGCTGGCAATCATTATGTTGCTTGCAACGGCCAACCTACGCCCCAATATCCCGACACGGCAAGAAAATTGCCCCGCGAATACGCCGAAAATACGTGTAAAATTTTCGGTGAATACGCAAGGCGCTGATCCTCCTGCCAAACCTTGTCAGCAGCTGGCCTTGAACCGGAACAAAATAAGATCATTCTATTGGGGCTGCCCAAAGGAATCACCGATGTCCCAGACCATCTCACCCATGATGACTGCCGCGCCCAACCGGGATCTGCCCAAATTGGAAGGCGGCAGGCCCTTTGTCATGAACACCACGTTTACGCCCGCCGGCGACCAGCCCACCGCCATCGCGGAACTGGCGCGGGGCTTGAGAGATGGCGAACAGGATCAGGTGCTGTTGGGCGTCACCGGCAGCGGCAAGACCTTCACCATGGCCAAGGTAATCGAGGAAACGCAGCGCCCGGCCATCATCCTGGCCCCCAACAAGACATTGGCGGCGCAGCTTTACGGCGAATTCAAGGGCTTCTTTCCCGATAACGCGGTGGAATATTTCGTCAGCTATTACGACTACTACCAGCCCGAGGCCTATGTCGCGCGATCTGACACCTATATCGAGAAGGAAAGCCAGATCAACGAACAGATCGACCGGATGCGCCATTCCGCCACAAGGGCGCTGCTGGAACGCGACGATGTGATCATCGTGGCCTCGGTCAGTTGCATCTACGGCATCGGTTCCCCTGAAACCTATACCGCCATGACCCAGGATCTGGAGGTTGGCCGTGACTACAATCAGCGCGCCGTCATGGCCGATCTGGTGGCGCAGCAATACCGCCGCAACGACGCCGCCTTTCAGCGTGGCAGTTTCCGGGTGCGCGGTGACAGCCTGGAGATCTGGCCAAGCCATCTGGACGATCGCGGCTGGCGGCTGTCCTTCTTTGGCGAGGAACTGGAAGCGATCACCGAATTTGATACCCTGACCGGCGCAAAAACCGACGTTCTGCAAAAGGTCCGCGTCTATGCCAATTCGCATTACGTCACCCCGACCCCGACGATGAAACAGGCCATCAAGGGCATCCGCGAGGAGTTGACCCTTCGCCTGAAACAGTTGGAGGATGAGGGCAAGCTGCTGGAAGCGCAGCGGCTGGAACAGCGCACAAGGTTTGATCTGGAAATGCTGGAGGCCACCGGCGTCTGCAACGGGATCGAGAATTATTCCCGCTATCTGACCGGCCGCGCGCCGGGCGAACCACCGCCCACACTGTTTGAATACATCCCCGACAATGCCATTGTTTTCGCCGATGAATCCCATGTCAGCGTGCCGCAGATCGGCGGCATGTATCGCGGCGATTACCGGCGCAAGCTCACCCTTGCCGAACATGGCTTTCGCTTGCCGTCCTGCATGGATAACCGCCCCCTGAAATTCGAGGAATGGGACGCCATGCGGCCGCAATCGGTGTTTGTTTCCGCCACGCCGAGCGCCTGGGAACTTGACCGTGCGGGCGGCGTTTTCACCGAACAGGTGATCCGCCCCACCGGCCTGCTGGATCCGCCGGTCGAGATCCGCCCCGTCACCACCCAGGTCGATGACGTGATGGACGAAATCCGCCGCGTCACCGCCGCCGGATACCGCACACTGGTCACGGTTCTGACCAAACGCATGGCCGAGGATCTGACCGAATACCTGCATGAACAGGGCATCAGGGTGCGCTATATGCATTCCGATATCGACACGATCGAACGCATCGAGATCCTGCGCGACCTGCGCCTTGGGGCCTTCGACGTTCTGGTCGGCATCAACCTGCTGCGCGAGGGTCTGGATATCCCCGAATGCGGGCTGGTGGCCATTCTGGACGCCGACAAGGAGGGCTTTCTGCGCTCGGAAACCTCGCTGGTGCAGACCATCGGGCGCGCCGCGCGCAATGTCGATGGAAGGGTGATCATGTATGCCGACCGGGTGACCGGCAGCATGGAGCGCGCCATCCGCGAGACCGATCGCCGCCGCGCCAAACAGGCCGCCTATAATGAGGCAAACGACATCACCCCCGAAACGGTGAAGAAGAATGTCGAGGATATTCTGGCCGGTCTCTACAAGGGCGATGTCGACATGAACCGGGTGACGGCCAAGATCGACACACCGCTGCACGGGGCCAATCTGGAGGCCCATCTGGACGGGCTGCGCGACCAGATGCACAAGGCCGCCGAGAACCTGGAGTTTGAGGAAGCGGCGCGTTTGCGCGATGAGATCAAGCGGCTGGAAGTGGTCGATCTGGTGGTCTCGAACGATCCGCTGGCGCGGCAATCGGCAGTCGACGCGGCGGTTGAGGGGGCAACGAAAATGAGCGGTCGCTCAACGGCGGGACGGCCGGGGCAAAGGGGCGGGAAGCGGGGGAGGTAGCAGGAATTCAGGATTTCCCTCCAGGAAAAACCACGCTACAAAGTCGTTAGGAGGACCGAAATGCCGCTGGATGAAGGAATTCTTGGGCAAGGTGTATACACCCCCAGAGAAGCAGCACGCCTCGTTGGAAGCAGCCCCCAACAGGTTCTTCGCTGGACCCGTGGAAGTGGCCCAACCGAACCACTTTGGCAGGCTCACTACCAATTTTTGGACGACGACGTGACTGAAATCAGTTTCATTGACTTAATCGAGGTCAGGGTAGTCTCCGCAATGCGCCGCGCGCAAATATCGATGCCGTCAATACGTTACGCAATTTCCTTTGTTCAAGAAAAATTTGGTCTGAAACGCCCTCTTGCCTCACAGTCCTTTAAGACCGATGGCTCTGAAATCCTTATGGAGGCAATTGAGGGTGACGGCGAATATGTCAGCCTGTCCAAGAGGTGCCCTGGACAGAAAGTGTTTCGAGAAATCATCGAGCAATCACTAAATGACTTAGAGTACGAAGATGAAAAAGTCGCTCGTTGGCGGCCAAAAGGGTTTGCCCAGATCATTATTGACCCCAACCGTCACTTCGGCGACCCAATTCTTGACAAATTTGGTGTTTCCACAGGCACGTTGAAGGCCGAATTCGAAGTGTTTGGGGACACACGCTACTTGTCTAACATTTATGAAATTCCGGAAAAACTTATTCGTACCGCAATCGCGTTTGAAACAAATTTAGATGGAGCAAATGGTTAAGAGTCCGATTCAAAATGATCTGATACTTTTCAATCTCTTGCGAGTAGCCTTGTCATGCGCTTGATATGGGCGATGAGGACCCAAGCCTCGGCACTCGCAATGGTTTTCTCCCAGTCCTTTGCCAATCGGCGGCATTT
>NZ_JBTUJH010000032.1:0-43259 GCF_058343375.1 Alterinioella sp. | reverse complement strand
CGCTGAGATGAAGGCAAATCAGCGTCCCTTGGATTTGACGGATTTTCCCACTGACAGCGTTACAGGGCTTTGAAAATCAACCAGATTTACATGCGCCCTGCGCCTTGTCAGAGAAAAAATCTGTCAAACCAGTGATGCAGGGTTAATGGGTCCTGACCCTAGATCTCGCCGCGTCGTTGCGCCATCATTATGGAAATCAGGTCAGCCACTGATTTTGATTGTCCGCGTGACGTGACGCCGCCGACCATGACCATGCGACCGCGCCGCCACCACAACCCGGGCGCATAAACCGTCGGGCCACGCTCGATCAGGCTGAGACGAAACCCCGACGCCGGTTTGAAGGCAAAGAACCCGCGATCGACCGAGCGGATGTTGTCGATCCGCGCCAGCACCCGGCCATTGGCTTCGCGCAATTCCTCGCGCGTCAGCTCCAGCACCACGCCGGTGACCCGCCAAAGTGTCCAGGACAACCACATGCTGCCCAAGCCAACCGCGATCAGAAACACCCTCCAGGCAATGTCAGCAGGCGGGCTCGAGGCCGCCACGACCAGCAGCATCGAGCCCAGAAGGCCAAGAGCCGCGGTGGCCAATACCCTGCGGCTTGCACTTGGTGTGATCCGCTCGATCACTTCATCCGTATCGATATCCGGCATCTGGTCTGGGCCCTTTGTAGCAATCTGCCCGCTTCCCATAACCGGTCTGGCCAGGATTGACGAGGCTCAGATGCGCCGCAGCTCGTGGCCGGGTTCTTTCCGCCCGTCATCGACCATCCCGGCCGCCAACCCCTCGGCCAGAATGCTGAGGCCGGTGGCATCCTCCAGCCGCAGACCAGCCCGCTCCGCGCCCCCTGAACCAGACCGATACCCCTGGCCATCCGTTCCATGCCCGCGCCCTGCCCCTCTGGCCTGAAACCGGGTTTTGCAGGAACGCACAATCCCGGTTCGGCATCGCGGAATTGCATTGCCGGGCCACGCGCCATATTTCCGGATCTCAGCCACAGGAGAGCGCCAATGTCGATCCGCCCCGTTCTTGAAACCCGCCGCGCCCGACCCACGACGGAAGGGGCCGGGGTCAAACTGCACCGCGCCTTCGGGTTTCATGACCCGAGCGAGCTGGACCCGTTCCTGCTGTTCGATGATTTCCGCGGCGAGACACCGGCCGATTATCAGGCTGGCTTTCCCTGGCACCCGCATCGCGGGATCGAGACGATTACCTATGTTCTGGCCGGATCGGTCGAACATGGCGACAGCCTGGGCAATACCGGCACGCTTCAGGCCGGTGACGTGCAATGGATGACAGCCGGGTCCGGCATCCTGCATCAGGAAATGCCTGCCGGAAACGCCAGCGGCCAGATGCACGGGTTTCAGCTCTGGGGCAATCTGCCATCCTCGATGAAAATGACCGATCCGCGCTATCAGGATGTATCCTCCAGCGAAATCCCCGAACTGGTCGATGATGATGGCACCAGGGTCAGGGTTATCGTGGGCGAATTCTGGGGCAAGCGCGGGCCGGTCGATGGCATCGCCGCCGATCCGCAATATCTGGATATTTCCGTGCCTGCGGGGGTGCGGAAAACCTTCCGGATCGACACCTACCGCCGCGCATTCGCCTATGTGTTCGAGGGCGAGGCCGCCTTTGCCGATGCCTCTGCCCCCGAGGGCGTTCTGTTGGAGAAAGAGGTGATGGGCCAAGAGGTCAATATCCGCGACCGGTCCGGCAACCGCACCCTGATCCGGTTCGGCACCGGTGACGAGGTCACCGTGCAGGCGGGCGAAACAGGGGTCCGGTTCCTGCTGATTTCAGGGGCCCCGATCGCAGAGCCGGTGGCCTGGCACGGGCCCATCGTGATGAACACGCAAGAGGAAATCCGCACCGCAATGCGGGATCTGAAAAACGGCACCTTCCTGCGACCGCATCGCTAGATCAACCCCCGCCAGCGCAGGACGAAAATCATCAGGGCAATCACCACGGCAATCTGAAACGCCAGTCCCGCCGCCATGTTGGCCCGCGCCCGCGCCTTGCGGATCTTGGGGTTCTGGCGGTTCAGGAAACGCTCGACAATCGCGGCATCGCGGGCCAGCGCTTCGGCATCGGCACCCGACGCAGGTTCGGGGTTCTCGACCTGCGCGCCCAGATCGACAATGCGCGCCCCGGCCTGACGCACCGCACGCGGCAGCGTCCGGCCAGCATAGCGCAGGCTGGCCGCGAAATCCGCCCCCCGCGCGCCGATCTGGCCATGCAGAAGGTCGTTCAGCCGGGCGCAGGTCGCGGCATAGTCTTCCGGGTCGATCCCCATAACCCTCCCCATCTCAGCAGAAAACCCTAACGCGGCGCGGGCCGCCTTACAACCGGGCTGGCATGGGCGGCCTCGATGCGCTAGATCGCAGCCATGCTCGCCACCACCCTGACCGGCCCCGCCACCGATAGGACACCCCTGCTGATCGCGCATGGGCTCTTTGGCTCGGCGCGCAACTGGAATGTCATCGCCAAACGCCTGTCCGACAGCCGTCAGGTGATTTCGGTCGATATGCGCAATCACGGGCTCAGCCCGCGCAACCGGTCGCAAAGCTATGCCGATATGGCCGGTGATCTGGCCGAGGTTATCGCAGCCCATGGCGGGCGGGCCGATGTTCTGGGCCATTCCATGGGCGGCAAGGCCGCGATGGTGCTGGCGCTTGGCCACCCAGGGTTGCTGCGCAAGCTTGTCGTGGCCGATATCGCGCCGGTGGCTTATGGCCACAGCCAGAGCCATCTGATCGAGGCCATGCGATCGGTCGATCTGACCAGGGTAACATCGCGGCGCGACGCGGATACGCAGCTGGCCGATGCCGTGCCCGATCCGGGCGTGCGGGCCTTTTTGCTGCAATCGCTGGACGTGAAGGAAAAACGCTGGCGGCTGAACCTCGATGTGCTTGAGGCGGATATGGATCAGATCACCGGTTGGCCCGAAGACATTACCGGCCAGTTCACTGGTCCCACGCTGATGCTGTCGGGGGCGGCGTCCGATTACGTTCTGCCGGCCCATCGCGCGATCATCCGCAGCTATTTCCCGGCCGCGCGCTTTGCAAAAATCCCCGCTGCCGGGCATTGGCTGCATGCCGACAAACCACGCGAGTTCGAGGCCGCGCTGCGGGTGTTTCTGGACGCCTGACCGGCACCGGGACCGGCGCGCGCCATGGCGCTGGCCAAGACCTGCCATGGCCGTCGATGATCCCTGATTTCGGAGGGGCAGAAATGCAGAAGGCGCCGGGCGCCTGGGCAGAACCCAAACTCATGTCTTGCGACATGTCCCGACGCCTTCCAATGAACCTTTGATCCCCCCAGGGGGCCGCCAGCCCAGTTTGCATTGGGTCTTGCGACCCGCCGCTGCCATGGTCTTGACCCGAGGGCCGTTTCCATGACGCGCTGTCCGCCTTTGGACTGCGACCTTTCCGATCCGGCTCTGAAAGACCCTTCACGTTCCGGCGATGCACCCCATGTTCCGTTGCATTCCGACCCGGTACCGAAGCCCGGCCACGCAATGCGCTGGTCCATTCAGGTTTCCTGCGCCCCGCCGTCAGGACCGAAGCCCGTTGACGGTAGGATCAGAGTTGACCGAATTGGTGATTCCCTCAAGAAAAAAGCAGGCCTGGATGGAAATATGTTGGGGATAATTCGGCGGGTATTTGGGGGTAAACCTGTGGGAAAACTGGGGGAGTTTGCCGAATTTTCGAGCGATCAAGCCGGGTTGGGGGCGAAATTGAGAACCGTTTTCCGGTCAGGGTTCAGGGCGTCGGCCATGCCCGGGATTGCCTCCATGATCATGGCTGAGTGTCCGGTCGAAAAGGGGCCAATCCACCTGTCCCCGACCAAGTCCGGTGATCCCGACGATTGGAACCATGGGGCAGGCCGGTGCGGCGACGCACTCTAAAAAATGACACATGCGTCAGTTAAAAGTGACACTTGCGTCACTTTTTGCGCAGGGACGGATGCAACGAGACAGGGATTCCACCCCGTTCAGGTCTTTCCAACCGCGGCCAGGGCCTCGCCATTTCGGCAATATTGGGGGGCCTCATCGGCGCTGTCATGCGCGGCCAGCCATTTCCGGCACTCCTCGGGCGAGGCACAATTGGTGCAGCTCAACACCATCGCGTCGCGCATCCCGGGGGCCAGTTCGCCACGCAGTTCGGCCTCATCCAGATCGCTGCCCAGACGGTCCGCCATCTGATCCATCAGTTTTTTGTGTTCCTCGATCTGTGTTTTGCCCGGCATCGCAATGCGCCTCCCTTTTGGCCGCATTGGGGCTGCGGCGGGTCCGCCAAACATGCCCTGCCCCGGCAAGCCCTGCCTTGACGCAGATCAATGGCCACCTTGTCGACAAGTCAACTATTTGAATAACAAGGGAAACCAAAACCAACGCCGCGATACATCAGGGGCTGGGCAAGCCCGCCACAGAGGTCTAAAGTGCTGCCATGTTTACCATTGAACATGAATTTGACGCCACCATCGTGACCCTTGTCGACGAGGGCCCCGCGCCCTTGCAGGAGGATCTGACGATCTCGGCTTTTGCGGAATGCGTGACGCTGGAACAGCTCGATCCGCGCAGCGACCGGGTGCAGAAAATCACCCTGTCACAAAGCCAGCTGCGCGATCTGGCGGCCGCCCTTGACCTGCCCGAAGGCATCTATCGCCTGCGCCCCGTCATCGACTGACGGCGCATCAAGGCTCGCCCCCTTCAGGACGCACAGGAAATACAGCGCATCACGGTGGCATCGGAATCGAGCCGCCCAAAGCCGATGAACCCGCCACATTCCGCGCACCAGCCAAATTCGCCCGCCGCAATGCGCGCCAGGCCCGCGTCAAGCATTCATAGGATTTTCAACCATTTATCGCGGCCCTTCGCGCCCCGGGTGATCGCCAGCCGGGTTTTCGGCCATTTCAGCGCTTTCGACATCAGCCCGATCACCGCCGCATTGGCCCTGCCCTCCGCCGGCATGGCCGTCACCGTCACGCGGATGCGGCCATCCTGGCTCAGCGCCACTGTATTTGCCGCCGCTTTCGGCGTGACCCGCAATTCAAGAACCGCGCCGGTTTGCGCCAGATGGCTCAGATCATCGACCATATTCTTCCCCTTGCACTGACCGGACGGCCCCGCCACTCTGCCAGCTATCAAGGCGGAGGGCACGGCAATGCGCACGGGGTTTTTCTGGAATGAACGCTGTTTCTGGCATTCCGGCGGCAATTACGCGGGCACGATGGCGGCCGGCGGTCTGGTCCAGCCGATGGCAAGCGGCCTGCCCGAAAACCCGGAAACCAAACGGCGGCTGAAAAACCTGTTGGAGGTGTCGGGGCTGATCGAGGATCTGATCCCGCTTGGCGCGCCGCCCGCCACCAGCGAAGATCTGCTGCGCGTGCATCCGCAAGACTATCTCGACGCGTTTCAACAGATGTCGGATGCGGGCGGCGGTGAATTGGGCCTGCGCACGCCTTTTGGCCCCGATGGCTATGATATTGCCTGCCTTTCGGCGGGTCTGGCCAAGGCGGCGCTCGGTGCGGTTCTGCGCGGCGAATTGCACAATGCCTATGCCCTGTCACGCCCGCCCGGCCATCATTGCCTGCCTGATTTTCCCAATGGTTTCTGCCTGTTGGCAAATATCGCCATCGCAATCGAGGCGGCCTTGGTCGATGATCTGGCGGCCCGTGTCGCGGTGGTTGACTGGGATGTGCATCATGGCAACGGCACCGAGGCCATCTATTACGACCGCGACGATGTGCTGACGATCTCGATCCATCAGGAACGCAATTACCCCGTCGATACCGGCGATTTCGAGGATCGTGGATCGGGTGCGGGCCAGGGGTTCAACCTCAATATCCCGCTGCCGCCCGGGGCCGGTCACGCCACCTATCTGGAGGCGATGGACCGGCTTGTGATCCCGGCCCTGGCCGAGTTCCGGCCCGATGTGATCCTCGTCGCCTGCGGCTATGACGCGGCCGCCATCGATCCCTTGAGCCGGATGCTGGCGACAGCGGAAACCTTTCGCGCCTTGACCGCAATGGCGATGGAGGCGGCGGGTGATCTGTGCGCCGGGCGGCTGGTGCTGGTTCATGAGGGCGGATATTCCGAGGCCTATGTGCCGTTTTGCGGCCATGGCGTGTTGCAGGAACTGTCGGGCAGCGCCATCACCGCGCCCGACCCGCTGGCCGAAACCTTTGCCGCGCGCCAGCCCGGGGCCCGGTTCGAACGCTATTGTTCGGTGCTGATCGCGGAAATGGAGGCGGCGCTCTGACGCCTCTTGCTGCTGCGCAGCATGGCGCATTGACAGGGCCGGGGCGGCACGGCACTTTGCCCGCAGATCGAAAGGGGGATTGTCCCATGAATAAGGTATATGGTTCGGCTGCCGAGGCGCTGGAGGGCACGTTGCATGACGGCATGCTGATCGCGGCTGGCGGCTTTGGCCTATGTGGTATCCCGGAACTGCTGATCGACGGCATCGTGGCCTCCGGCGTCAAGGATCTGACCATCGCGTCCAACAATGCCGGTGTTGACGGGTTCGGCTTGGGCAAGCTGCTGGATTCGCGCCAGATCAAGAAAATGATGTCCTCTTACGTGGGTGAAAACGCTGAATTCATGCGCCAATATCTGAGCGGCGAACTGGAGCTGGAATTCAACCCGCAAGGCACGCTGGCCGAACGGATGCGCGCCGGGGGCTGCGGCATTCCGGGTTTCTATACCAAGACCGGCGTTGGCACGGTGATCGCCGATGGCAAGGAAGTAAAAACCTTTCGCGGTGAGGATTATATCCTTGAGGAAGGCATCTTTGCGGATCTCTCGATCGTCAAGGCCTGGAAGGCCGACGACACCGGCAATCTGGTGTTTCGCAAGACCGCACGCAATTTCAACCCGCCCGCCGCGATGTGCGGCAAGATCTGTATCGCCGAAGTGGAAGAGATCGTGCCGCGCGGCGCGCTGGACCCCGACCTGATCCACCTGCCCGGCATCTATGTGCATCGCCTGATCCAGGGCCAGCACGAAAAACGCATCGAACAGCGCACCACGCGCCAAAGGGAGGCTGTCTAATGGCCTGGGATCGCAATCAGATGGCCGCGCGCGCGGCGGATGAGCTGGAAGATGGCTGGTATGTCAACCTTGGCATCGGCATTCCGACGCTGGTGGCCAATTATGTCGGCGACAAGGACATCACCCTGCAATCGGAAAACGGCATGTTGGGGATGGGCCCGTTCCCCTATGAGGGCGAGGAAGACCCCGACCTGATCAATGCCGGCAAGCAGACCATCACCGAACTGGCGCGGACCTCGTATTTCGACAGCGCAACCTCGTTTGGCATGATCCGCGGCGGCAAGATCGCGGCGGCCATTCTGGGGGCGATGGAGGTGGCCGAAAACGGCGATCTGGCCAATTGGATGATCCCCGGCAAGCTGGTCAAGGGCATGGGCGGCGCGATGGATCTGGTGGCGGGCGTGGGCCGGGTCATCGTGGTGATGGATCACACCAACAAACATGGTGCCAGCAAGGTGTTGAAGGCCTGCACCCTGCCTTTGACCGGCCGGGGCGTGGTCGACCGGATCATCACCAATCTGGGCGTGTTGGATGTGGTTGAGGGCGGCTTGCGCATTGTCGAAACCGCCGATGGCGTGTCCGAGGCCGAATTGCGCGAAGCGACCGAGGCCACCATCGTTGATTAAAGAAAACAAGGCCGGGTAAGAAGTTACCCGGCTGCGGCCCCGCCCGGTGCCAGCCGCGCCACGACGCCTTCCACCACCTTGCGGAACGGCCCCAGCCCCATGGCCGGTTCGCCATCAGGGCGCAGCATCAGGCCGACCGGGCCTTTGGTGATGCTGGTGTCAAAGGGCAGCGCCACCAGTTTGCCTTCGGCCAGCTCATTGGCCACAACCCCCGACGAGATGATCCAGATGGCATCGGAGCGGTTGGTATAGACCCGGCCAAAGGCCTCCGACACGGTTTCCAACCGGCGCGGGATATCCGTGATGCCATGCGCAATCATGAACCGTTCCACCAGCGGCGTGATGGCCGCGCCTTCGGGCGGGTAGACGACGGGCCAGTTCGCCACATCCTCCAGCCGCGGATTTGCAAGGATCGGATGGCCGGGGCGCACCACAAAGACCACATGTTCATTGTAAAGCTGCATGAAGGACAGCCCCGTCATGGTGTCGGGTGGTCCCATGCGGCCAATCACCAGATCCAGATCACCATCGCGCAGTTTCCCGGTCAGATATGCAATCGGGCCGTCCAGAATGCGCAGCCCCAGATCGGGCATCGCCACCTCCAGTTCGCGCACCACCTCGGGCATCAGCCAGGCCGCGACGCTTGGCAACAGGCCAAGCGACAGCACCATGCGGCCCTTGCGTTCAAACTGCGCCACCCCATCGACACCCTGACGCAGCGCCGCCAGGCTCATCTCTGCGAAATGCAGGAAGATCTTGCCCTGTGGCGTCAGCGCGATACCGGCCCGGCTGCGGGTAAGAAGCCGCACACCCAGGATATCCTCCAGCTCTTTCAGGGTCTTGGATATCGCCGGTTGGGTCAGAAACAGCACCTCTGCGGCGCGTTTCAGGCGGCCCTGGCGGGTAATTTCCACGAAAGCCTGGACATGGCGGTATTTGACGCGTTGGTCGATCATGGTTGCCCCTTTTGATAATCATAATGCCAAAGAACTGATTTTGAAGCACGTTCTGTATATACTAGCCTGCCCCAAAAGGAGGGCTGCCATGCGCACTCAGGTTGTCATCATCGGCGGTGGACCGTCGGGTTTGCTTCTGTCACAGCTTTTGCACCGCAAGGGTATCGACACGGTCGTTCTGGAACGCAAGACGCGCGACTATGTGCTTGGCCGCATTCGTGCCGGCATTCTGGAGATCGGTTTGGTCGGGCTGATGCGCGAGGCTGGCGTGGCCGAGAGGATGGATCGCGAAGGGTTTGTCCATGACGGCGCGGTCATCGCCTTTGACAACCAGAGTTTCGAGGTCAGTTTCAAGAAACATACCGGCACCAGCGTCCTGGTCTATGGCCAGACCGAGGTGACGCGCGATCTGTATGATGCGCGCAAGGCCATGGATGGCAAGATCGTCTTTGATGTCGAGGGCGTGACGATCCACGGGGCCGATAGCGACGCACCCTTCGTCACCTATCACATTGACGGAGCAGAACAGCGCATCGATTGCGATTTCGTGGCCGGTTGCGACGGGTTTTATGGTGTCAGCCGCCAGACCATCCCATTGGGCGTGCGGCGCGAATATGAGAAAATCTATCCCTTCGGCTGGCTTGGCGTTCTGTCCGAAACGCCGCCCGTCCACGGCGAATTGATCTATTCCAATTCGCCGCGCGGTTTTGCGCTTTGTTCGATGCGCAACGCCAATCTCAGCCGCTATTATATCCAGTGCCCGCTCAGCGACAGCCCCGATGCCTGGACCGATGCCGCCTTCTGGGATGAATTGAAGCGCCGGATCCCCGAGGCCCATGCCGAGGCGCTGATCACCGGGCCGTCGATCGAGAAATCCATCGCGCCGCTGCGGTCCTTTGTGACCGAGCCGATGCGGTGGGGCCGTCTGTTTCTATGCGGCGATGCCGCCCATATCGTGCCGCCGACCGGGGCCAAGGGGCTGAACACCGCAGCCTCCGATATTCATTACCTCTATCACGGGCTGTTGGCGCATTATACTGACGGCGAGGCGGAAGGGCTGGATCGCTATTCGCAAAAGGCCCTGGCCCGGATCTGGCAGGCCGAACGTTTCAGCTGGTCAACCACAAACCTGTTGCACCGCTACCCCGATCAGAGCGAATTTGATCTGAAGATGCAGCGCGCCGATCTGGAATTTCTGCGCGACCACGACTGCGCGCAAAAGGTCTTTGCCAAAAACTATGTCGGGCTGCCATATTGAAAGGACAGGCGATGAGCGAGAGATTTGAGCGCGGCACAAAGATCCGCCGCGCGGTATTGGGAGAACCCCATGTCGACCGGGCCGAGGCAGACAAAACCGCGTTTGACGCCCCCTTTCAAAGCCTGATAACCGAGGCCGCCTGGGGCACGGTCTGGGCCTCTGACGCCATCAGCCTGCGCGAGAGGTCAATGCTGACGCTGGCGCTGCTGGCGGCCACCGGCAATTTCGAGGAAATCCCGATGCATATCCGCGCCACGGCCAATACCGGGGCCAGCCAAAGCGATGTGATCGAGGCCTTTCAGCATGTCGCCATTTACGCGGGCGTGCCAAAGGCCAATCATGCGATAAAGCTGGCCAAGGCCACATATGAAGAAATGGCGCGAGAGGATCGGACATGAACCCGGCCGAATATTATGCCCGTGACCGGCGCCGGCACCCGCCCGCGCTGGCCCGGAATTACAAGACCAGCGTCACGCGGTCGCCGCAATATGCCGCGATCTCGCTGCAAGCTTCGGTCTCCGAGATCACCGGCCCGGTCTTTGGCCATAATGATATCGACCCGATCGACAATGATCTGATCCTGAATTACGCGCAGCCCGGCCAAACCCCGATCGGCGAGCGCATTATCGTGCATGGCCGGGTGCTGGATGAAAACGCGCGCCCGGTGCCCAACACGCTGGTCGAGATCTGGCAGGCCAATGCCGGCGGTCGTTATCGCCACAAGAAAGATACCTATCTTGCGCCCATCGACCCGAATTTCGGCGGCTGCGGGCGGGTGCTGACCGATGCGGAAGGCCAGTATCATTTCCGCACCGTCAAACCCGGCGCATATCCCTGGCGCAACTGGGTCAATGACTGGCGCCCCGCCCATATTCATGTCTCGGTATTCGGATCGGGCTTTGCGCAGCGGCTGATCACGCAGATGTATTTCGAAGGTGACCCGCTGATCGCCAAATGCCCGATCGTGGCAACCATCCCCGATCCTGACGCCATCGACATGCTGGTGGCCCGGCTGGATATGAACGCGACCGTGCCGCTGGACGCGATTGCCTACCGCTTCGATATCGTGCTGCGCGGGCGGCGCTCAACGCTGTTTGAAAACCGTCCGGAGGGGAACTGATGACAACCGACTACCTGAAGGAAACGCCGTCGCAGACCGCCGGGCCTTACGTGCATATCGGGCTGGCCCCCGGGGCCGCCGGGTTTGACATCTACCGCGAGGAATTGGGCTGGGACATTGCCGGGCCCAATGCGGGCGGCGAACGGATCCGGGTCGAAGGTGTGGTGATCGACGGCACCGGATCGCCGATCAAGGATGTGCTGCTGGAGGTCTGGCAGGCCAATGCCGACGGCATCTATGCCCATCCCGAGGGCGGCGAGGTCGAGGATGGATTTCGCGGATGGGGCCGCGTGATCACCGATTTCGACACTGGTGAATGGGGCTTTGACACCATAAAGCCGGGCCGCGCCATGGGCCGTGATGGTGCCCTGATGGCCCCGCATATCAACCTGTGGATCGTCGCGCGCGGCATCAATCTGGGGCTGAACACGCGGATGTATTTCTCGGATGAGGACGCGGCCAATGCCGCGGATCCGGTGATCAACCTGATCGAATGGGAACGCCGCCGCGCCACGCTGATTGCCAAACGCGGCGAAAAGGGCGGCTTGCCTGTCTATCGGTTCGACATCAAGCTACAGGGTCAGGACGAGACCGTGTTTTTTGATATCTGAGGGCAAAGCCATGACCAAACCCTGCATCATCTGTGTGGCGATCACCGGATCGGTGCCGACCAAGGCGGCAAACCCGGCCCTGCCGGTCACCATCGCGGAACAGATCGAAAGCACGCAGGAAGCCTTTGAGGCCGGGGCCGCCATCGCGCATGCCCATGTGCGCAATGATGATGAGACCACGACCAGCGATCCTGAGAAATTCGCCCGTCTGATGGAGGGGCTGAAGACGCATTGCCCCGGCATGATCATCCAGTTTTCGACCGGCGGCCGGTCCGGGGCCGGATCAGAGCGCGGCGGTATGCTGCCGCTCCGCCCCGACATGGCGTCGCTTGCGGTGGGGTCGAACAACTTCCCGACCCGGGTCTATGAAAACCCGCCCGATCTGGTCGACTGGCTGGCCGGAGAGATGCGCAAATATGATGTGTTGCCCGAGATCGAGGCCTTTGACCTCAGCCATATTCACCAGGCCGTTGCCATGCATCGCGACGGGCGATTGCCGAAAAAGCTCTATGTGCAGTTTGTCATGGGGGTGAAGAACGCGATGCCGGTCGACCGCGACGTGTTCGACTATTATGTGCGCACGATGGCGCGGCTGGCCCCGGAGGCCGAATGGTGCGCCGCGGGCATCGGCCGGCATCAATTGGAGGTCAATGAATGGGCGATTGCGGCGGGCGGGCACACGCGCACCGGGCTGGAGGATAACGTGCGGCTGGACCGGGACACGCTGGCACCGTCGAATGCGGCGCTGGTGGCGCGGGCGGTCGCGGTGTGTGAGCGTTATGAACGCCCGGTCGCCAGCTGGCAGCAGGCGCGCGACATTCTGGGCCTGCGCGCGCCTTAACCGTCCAACATGGTCTGCAACACGCAGCCATCGCTGACCAGTTCCGGCGGCGTGACGCATAACAGCCGCGCCATGCGCCAGGTGGCCAGAACCCGGGTCACATAATCGCGCGTTTCAGGATATTCGGGCACGCCGCCTGCCGCATTCACCGCGCCTTCGCCCGCGTTATAGCCCGCCAGAGCCAGGATCGGGTCGCGGTCGAACTCCTCCATCAACCAATCAAGATAGGCCACCCCGCCGGCGATATTCTGGGTCGCATCGAAACTGTCGGTCACGCCAAAACGTTGCGCGGTGGCCGGGATCAGCTGCATCAGGCCTTGCGCGCCGGCACTGCTTTGCGCCATCAGATCGCCGCGCGATTCCACCGCCATGACGGCCAGCACAAGGGCGGGCGACACACGCGTGCCGATGGTGGCGCGCAGAATGTCCAGATCATGCGCATCCGACAGCGCCAGCAGGAGCTCAGCCCCGGCGATTTGCAGGGCGGCGGCCTCGGGCGCGGTTTCCAACAGACCCATTGCGGCCATGAAACGCCCCGCCCCGTCATCGCGGCCCGGCGCGATCTGATCCCAGAACCACGCCGTCGAGATGGCCTCGGCGGGCGCAAGCACCGGTGCCGCGGCCTCTGCCCCGCCCGGGGGTGCGGCCTGCTCTGCTCCGATCTGGATGTTGATACGCGCACCGGAATAACCGGCATCGGGCACGGTGATGCGGCGAAAGCTGAATTCGGGGAAAGGCGGCGGGCCGTCATCGTCTTCGACCTGCGCCAACGCTGTTGAGACAGACCCGGCCCAAACCAGACAGAGGGCCGTGAAACCTGCAATGCGCATCGGGCTGCTCCTGATTGCCTCGGATCGTTTTCTTTTCAGTGTGCCTGAAGGTCATTTTATTTGAAAGACAATGGCTGGCGATTGCCGAACTTCTCGTTAATGGATTGATATTCAATAGTTTTGGGAAAAACTTGCATGGCGTTGTTAACCATTTTTACCTTAAATTACCGAAAACCCGCCCAATTCCTGCCCTCTTTCGCTGGCTTAACGGTCCCTGTCGCCGAAACGGGCAGGGCCGCGGAACACGCAAAACGGCTCCTTACCAAGTCAGGCGGGCAAATGAAAAAACTGACTTATCGAGGGATCAAACCAATGACCGCATATATCAAGAACTTCGCCAAATCCGAATCCGGTGCCGTGACCGTTGACTGGGTCGTGCTGACCGCCGCAATCGTCGGCCTGGGCCTGGCCGTCATGGCCGTCGTGTCCGCCGGTGTTGAGGATCTGTCGGGCGACATTCAGACCCAGTTGGAAACCGACCAGATCAGCACGTCGTTCGACTAAACCAGCCCCACCACCAGACCATTCCCGAAAAGGGGCCGCCTGTTCAGCGCGGCCCCTTTTCACATCCGCCACCCGGTGCTTCATAGAGCGCGTCGCGCCAAATCGAATTCAGCGGCCGACCCGAACGCATTCGATTGCGCGAACGCTGCCTCGGTCCGGGTGATGAATGCTCGAACCCGATCAGGCGCGACGCGCTATAAATGTCTCGAAAATATCGCGGTAAATTCTTCACAAATCCTTTTCAGCGCCCAAATCGCGCCCCGATTGACCGACATATTCAACCCATCCCAAGGGGCACGCCCCAAACGGGCCAACCCTTATGAAGACCAAAACTGGAGCCAAACCAATGACCGCATATATCAAGAACTTCGCCAAATCCGAATCCGGTGCCGTGACCGTTGACTGGGTCGTGCTGACCGCCGCCATCGTCGGCCTGGGCCTGGCCGTCATGGCCGTCGTGTCCTCGGGCGTCGAAGACCTGTCGGGCGACATTCAGACCCAGTTGGAAACCGACCAGATCAGCACGTCGTTCGACTAAACCAGCCCGACCACCAGACCATTCCCGAAAAGGGGCCGCCTGTTCAGCGCGGCCCCTTTTCACATCCGCCACCCGGTGCTTCGTAAATATCTCGAAAATATCGCTGAAAATTCTTCACAAATCCTTTTCAGCGCCCAAATCGCGCCCCGATTGACCGACATATTCAACCCATCCCAAGGGGCACGCCCCCAAACGGGCCAACCCTTATGAAGACCAAAACTGGAGCTAGAGCAATGACCGCATATATCAAGAACTTCGCCAAATCCGAATCCGGTGCCGTGACCGTCGACTGGGTCGTGCTGACCGCCGCCATCGTCGGCCTGGGCCTGGCCGTCATGGCCGTCGTGTCCGCCGGTGTCGAAGACCTGTCGGGCGACATTCAGACCCAACTGGAAACTGACCAGATCAGCACGACCTTCACGACCCCGTAAACGCCGACAAAACCAATTCTGCAAAAGGGGCCGCGCAACCAGCGCGGCCCCTTTTTCGTTTCCGATTTGAGCATTATTCGCGTTTTTTGTTTCCAAAATACCGCCATATTTTGTCATCAATTGCCCATTTTTGCCCCATTTCCGCCTCAGTTCGCCGCGATCTTGTCAGGGTCTGCTCGGGATGCTGCCACATCCCTTAATCCCTGGAGGATCTGCCATGCGTGCTGCCGCTCGCCTGAAGTCGTTTATCTTGTCGGAATCCGGTGCTGTCACCGTTGATTGGGTCGTGTTGACCGCCGCCCTTGTCGGTCTGGGCCTTGCCGTGACCAATACGGTCGGCGCGGGCCTGTCGGATCTGTCATCCGAGATCCGGGCTCAGCTGGAGCGTGACCACGTCACGACCGGCTTCGAGTAACGCCAACAGCACCCTTGCCGGGGTCCGGTCCCGATCGGGCATCGGCGCATTTGCTTAAAACCTGCGGCTTTTTGCACCGCTCCGTCCCTGCTCTGCCTTTTTTCTGCCGCCTCCGGAGGGCCAATTGCAAGAGGCCCTTCGAGGTCCAGGCGACAGAATGCGCTGCTCTTCCCGCAACATCTGCGGGCCCATGTTCAAGGCAAATGCAGGAGCAAGCCATGTCTTTCAAATCATTCCAGAAGTTTTTCTCTGACGAGTCGGGTGCCGTGACCGTTGACTGGGTCGTGCTGACCGCTGCCCTTGTGGGTCTTGGTCTGGCCGTCATGTCGGTCATATCCAGCGGGCTGGAAGATCTTTCCGGCGATATCCAGGGCCAGTTGGCGGCCGATCACATCACCGATGCCTTCGGAACCACAACTACGACACCTTGATGCCAGGCAAATACCCGGCGCGGTGCCCGACATGCCGGGCCGCGCCGGGCCAATGGCTGTCGAAACATCGTCCCATCCGTTCCATTCTTTTGCCCCAATCACCTGACAGGCTGGCGGGGAACAAAACCGGCGGGAGCAATCCGGCCGCATCACAGGCATTATTTAGGGGGCTGTAAAAATGCGCGTTATCTTCGGACTTGTCCTTATCATAGGCGTGGGCCTGGCGGGATTTGCCGTTTACGTGGCAAAGGACCGGTTCACCCAATATCAGGAAGCACTTGCGTCGCAGCGCAATTCGATTGTGCCCACGACTTCGGTCTATGTCGTCACCCGCGAGATGCGGTATGGCGAACAGATCCGGCCCGCTGACGTCGAGGCCATCGAGTGGCCCGAGGAATATGTGCCCTTTGGGGCCTTCACCAATGCAGAGGATCTGTTCCCCGATGGCGAAGACCCGCGCACCGTGCTGCGCGTCATGGAGCGCAACGAGCCGGTGCTGATCTCGAAAGTATCGGCCCCCGGCGAGGATGCAGGCGTAGCATCCCAACTGGCGCAGGGCATGCGTGCCTTTGCGCTGCGCGTCGATGTGGCCACCGGCGTTTCGGGCTTTATCCGTCCCGGCGACCGGGTCGATGTGTATTGGTCCGGCAACTCGCGCGGCGAAAACGTGACGCGGCTGATCCAGGCCTCGGTGCCGATCATCGCGATTGACCAGATCTCGGATCAGGACCGCCGCAATCCGACCGTGGCGCGCACCATTACCATTGCCGCGCCCGCCGAGCAGATTGCGGCGCTGGCCCAGGCACAGGCCACCGGCGGGCTGAGCCTGTCGCTGGTCGGCGTGAGCGACCAGACCGAAAGCGAAACGATCGAGGTCAATCAGGATATGCTTTTGGGTATCGCCCAGACTTCTGAAACCGAAGCCCCGGTGATCTGCACGGTGCGCAACCGACGCGGTGCCGAAGTGGTGGTGACGGCGGTGCCTTGCATCAACTGACACCAAGCAAAACAGACATTGGCCCCCATGATCTTGGGGGCCAATTTCGTTTTGACGCTAGCCCTGCTGCTTCGTGTTCATAAAATCACATGAGACTCGTGCTGCAAGATGCTGATTCTTGCGCATTTAAGCAAATTCAGGCATGGTGCGATCAACTGGGTCAAAAGAACCCACGAAAATCCGGTGATCAGAGAGGCAGGATCACAATGAGCATATTACGCCAGATTTGCGCCGCCGCCCTTGGCAGTGCGCTATTTCTTCTTTCACCCGTTTCGTCTCAGGCTCAGGTCCTGCGCGTGCTGGAAGGTGCAACCTCGACAACGCTGCGGGTTCCGATGAACCGCGCCGTGGTTGTGGAAAGCGAGGCGCTCTTTGCCGAGATTTCGGTGGCAAATCCACAGATCGCCGATATTGCGACCCTGTCAGAACGCACCATTTATGTTCTGGGCCGCTCGCCCGGACGCACGACAATGACGCTGCTTGGTGCCGATGGCGGGCTGATTGCAAATGTCGAGATTCAGGTGGTCCCCGATCTGGCCGAATTCCGCGAACGCCTGCGCGAGATCCTGCCAAATGAGGGCGTCGAAGTGCGCAGCGCCAATGACGGCATCGTGCTCAGCGGCACGGTGTCTTCGGGCCAGATCCTGAACCGCGCCCTGGAGCTTGCGCAACGCTATGCGCCCGACCGGGTGTCCAACCTGATGGTCGTGGGCGGCACGCAACAGGTGATGCTGCGGGTGCGATTCGCCGAAATGTCACGCACGGTGCGGCGTGATCTGGGCATGTCGCTTGGCATTGCCGGAACCGCCTTTGGCCAAGGTAACGGATTCTCGCTTGGCAGCGGCCAGAACAGCGGCGGCGGCGCGTCCGATTTTGCGACAAACCCGGGTTTTCCCGGCTCTGCGGCTGGCCGCGAAGGTGCCATGGGGTTCAGCTTTGGCAGCAACAGCCTGCAAATTTCCGTTCTTCTTGAGGCGCTTGAGGCCAATGGCGTCGTGCGCACACTGGCCGAGCCGAACCTCAGCGCGCTTTCCGGCCAAAGTGCAACTTTCCTGGCCGGTGGCGAATATCCGGTGCCGGTGCAGACCAGTGAAGGCACCACGGTCGAGTTTCGCCCCTTCGGCATCCAGCTGGCCTTTACGCCGACCGTTGTCAGCGATGAGGTGATCAACCTTGAAATGTCCGCGCAAGTCTCGGCCATTGATGCGCAACTGACCAATGCAACCACCGGTGTGCCGGGCCTCAGAACCCGATCCACCAGCACCACGGTCCAACTGCGCGACGGCGAGAGCTTTGCCATTGCCGGGCTTTTGCAGGATGATTTCCGCGACAGTATCGGCCAGGTGCCCTGGTTGGGCGATATTCCGATTCTGGGCGCGCTGTTTCGCAGTGCAAATTACCAGCGTGACCAGTCCGAACTGGTGATCATCATCACCGCGCATCTGGTGTCACCGACGCGGGGCGAGGCTTTCGCCCTGCCCACCGACCGCATCCGCATTCCGACCGAGAATGAGCTGTTCCTTCTGGGCCAGACCGCAGGGCGCCCCGCCGCGGGCAGTGCTGCGGGCGACGTCGCGCAGCAGGATTTCAGCGGTTCCTACGGCTATGTGATGGAGTAAGAACATGAATACACGTCTCTCAATCGCACTTGCCATGGGCATTGTTCTGCTGGTGGTTTCGGGCTGTGAACGGATCCGTTCTGCGGGTGAGGCCGGGCGTTTTCTGGACGAAGGGCGTTTTGGCGACCCGACCATGAACAACGTCCTCGTGATGACCGGCCAGCGCAGCTATTATGAACAGCTGGCCGAGCGTTTTGCCCGGGAAGTGCCCACCACGATCAATTTCGCCTTCAATTCGGATGATCTGGACGTGACGTCGCAAAATGTGTTGCGCGCGCAGGCCAATTGGATCCGGCAATTCCCCGAAGTGCGGTTCAGCGTCTATGGCCATACCGATCTGGTCGGCTCGGATTCCTTCAATTATCGGCTTGGTCTGCGCCGTGCGCGCGCGGCGGTGAATTTCCTGGTCGCCCAGGGCATTGATCGCGACAGGTTGGATGCGCTTGTGTCGCTTGGCGAAACGCAGCCTCTGGTAGCCACGCCGAACCGTGAATTGCGCAACCGGCGCACCGTGACCGAGGTCAGCGGCTTTGTGCAGGGCAACCAGATGGTCCTGGACGGCAATTACGCCAACATCGTTTACCGGACCTTTACCGGCAGCGCCGGCGGCGGCGAGTAACACGCACAAATAGCCACAAATCAGGGACAATACCCCAGTATTTCGGTTTTTTGGTCGCATTCTTGCCCAAGTTAACCGGCATGAATTGCACCGGAGGCGCGGGTGCCGGGTTCTGATCGAACGTGAATCCCAAAACGACCTTCCGGTTCACAGGCCAAGTGCCGGAGCTGAACTGACAACTGACCCGACAGTAAGTCGGGCGATTCGGGGTTTTGAGGATGAGCGGAGGCTTGGCGTTACAGTCGAATCCAGCACCAATCGTTGCCTGCACCATCGCGCGCGATGTGCAGACATTCGATTTGCTGATCGATGATATCGAGGCAGAACTGGGCGAAGCCTGGGGCGATCTTGGTTTTATGGAGGCGCAGGCCTTTTTGAACCAGCCCGACGGTGAATCCCTTGAATTCGTTGCCATCGCAATTGACGATCAGGACGAGCCCGATATCGAGATGGTCTGTTCGGTCATCCGGCTGGCGAAATCCAAGGACGTCAAGGTGATGCTGATCGCCGAAGATGTCAGCCCCGCCGCATTGCACAAGCTGTTGCAATCGGGGGCCGATGATTTCGTGCCCTACCCCCTGCCCGAACACGCATTTCACGACTCGTTGCAACGGATCCGCTCGAAAACGCCCGCCGAGGCTGACATTGGTGGCCATGTCTCGGAAGGGGCTACAGCGATTCAGCCCACAACCACCGATATCAAGGACCATGTCCTGTTTGCCGTGCAAAGCATGGCGGGCGGCACCGGTGCCACCACGCTGGCTGTCAACCTGGCCTGGGAACTGGCCAATATCGACAAGAAAAACCCGCCATCTGTGTGCCTGATGGATCTGGATCTGCAATTCGGCTCGGTCTCGACCTATCTGGACCTGCCACGCCGTGAAGTGATCTTTGAAGTTTTGTCAGATGCGCAGACCATGGATACCGAGGCGTTCAAACAGGCGCTGCTGAGTTTCAACCAGAAGCTTTCCGTCTTTACCGCGCCGACAGAAATTCTGCCGCTGGACATTGTCGGCCCCGATGAGGTGACCGCCCTGCTGAAACTGGCGCGCGACACCTTTGACGTGGTCATCGTCGATATGCCGGCAACCATGGTGCAATGGACCGAAACAGTGATGAACGCCGCCGATATCTATTTCGCGACGCTGGAACTGGATATGCGCTCGGCCCAGAATACCATGCGCTTCATCAAGGCGTTGCAGGCCGAAGACTTGCCGGTCGACAAGATGCATTACGTGCTGAACCGCGCGCCGCGCGGGTTGGACCTGTCCGGCAAGGCCCGCATCAAGCGGCTGGCCGAAAGCCTGGATATCGAATTGAAGACGCAGCTGCCTGACGGCACCAAACAGGTGGCCCATGCATGTGATCACGGCGTGCCGCTGGCCGACATGGCCAAGAAAAACCCGCTGCGCAAGGAAATCCTGAAACTCGCCAAGACGCTGCATGGGGCCATCGCGGTCCAAGCAGTCGCCAAATAAGGATCGCAGGGATGTTTTCGCGCTACAAGAAATCCGACACGGCCACGCCTGTCCATCCCGCATTGACGGCCAAAGCTGCACCGGCCCCGGTCGCTGCGGCCCAAAGAACCTCGATGCGCAAGGCACCGCAGAAAAAAGAGGTCGCGGCCGCCGAACCGGCCGCGATGGACAAAGAGGCCAAGCGCCGCGCCCGTCTGGATGAGATCAAGACCGAGATGCATTCGCGGCTGCTGGACAATCTCAACCTTTCCGAGTTGGAAAACGCCAAGGAAAGCGAGCTGCGGGCCGAGATCATCTCGATCACCAATGATGAACTGTCCGAAATGGGCGCGGTTCTGAACCGCGAAGACCGCAACACGCTGCAAACCGAGCTGTTTGACGAGGTCACGGGCCTCGGTCCGCTTGAGCCGCTGCTCAAGGATGACACGGTCAACGACATCCTGATCAACGGCCCCTTCAACGTCTTTATCGAACGCGACGGCAAGCTCAGCAAAACGGATATCCACTTCAAGGATGAACGCCATCTCTTGCGCATCATCGACAAGATCGTGTCGGCCGTGGGCCGCCGCGTCGACGAAAGCAACCCTTATGTCGACGCCCGCCTGAAAGACGGCTCGCGGTTCAACGCCATGGTGCCGCCGGTGGGTGTCGATGGCTCGCTGGTGTCGATTCGTAAATTCAAGAAAGACAAGCTCGGCATTGACGATCTTGTGCAATTCGGGGCCTTCAACGAAGAAATGGCCGCCTATCTTCAGGCCGCCGTTGCCTGTCGCCTGAATGTGGTCGTGTCGGGCGGGACAGGATCCGGTAAAACCACCACCCTGAACGCGCTCAGTTCCTTCATCGACAATTCCGAACGCATCCTGACGATCGAGGATACGGCGGAACTTCAACTGCAACAGGAACATGTCGGCCGGATGGAAAGCCGGCCGCCAAATGTCGAGGGCAAGGGCGCGGTTACGCAGCGCGATTGTCTGCGCAACGCCCTGCGCATGCGCCCGGACCGGATTATCGTCGGCGAAACCCGCGGCGAAGAAGTCATCGACATGTTGCAGGCGATGAATACCGGCCATGACGGCTCGATGACCACGATCCACGCCAACTCGGCCCGCGATGGTGTGTCGCGCCTGGAAAACATGATCGCCATGGCCGGGATCGAAATGCCTCTCAAGGCGGTGCGCAGCCAGATCTCAAGCGCCGTGAACCTGATCGTGCAGGTCAGCCGCCTGCAGGATGGTTCGCGCCGCATGGTCTCCATCACCGAAGTGACCGGGATGGAAGGCGATGTGATCTCGATGCAGGAAATCTTCACCTACGAACGCCTGGGGCTTCAGCCCGATGGTAAGATTATCGGCCGGTTTACCGCTTGCGGCGTGCGTTCGCATTATTCGGATCGGTTCCGCCAATGGGGCTATGACCTGCCCGCATCCATCTATGAACCCGCAGGGGACTGACCGCCATGAACCTCAGTATTGAACCGCTTATCTATATCGGCATCTTCATCGGCATCATCATGTTGGTCGAAGGTGTCTACCTGATGGTTTTCGGCAAATCCATCAGCCTGAATTCGCGCGTCAACCGCCGGCTGGACCTGATCAACAAAGGCGGCAACCGCGAAGATGTGCTGGCCAAGCTGCGCAAGGAGCTGGATCAGCATACCGGGTCAAAGACCATCCCGCTTTACACATTGATCGCCAGCAAGGCACAAAAGGCCAATATCGCCTTTACGCCGCAGCAACTGATGCTGGTCATGCTTGGCCTGACCATCGCGGCCTTTGTGATGCTGACGATGACAACCGGTGCCGCCTTTCCGATCCGCGCGCTTGTGTCGGTCATCATGGGCGTGGGGGGCGTGTTTTTCTGGGTCAACTCAAAGGCCAAGAAACGCATCGCCATGATCGAGGAACAGCTGCCCGACGCGGTTGAACTGATGGTCCGCAGCCTGCGCGTCGGGCACCCATTTGTCTCTGCCATCGGCACCGTTGCCAAGGAAATGTCCGATCCGCTCGGGTCCGAGCTTGGCATTATCGCTGATGAGGCCGCCTATGGCCGCGACATCGCGGATGCAATCGAGGCGATGGCCGAGCGGCTGGATATTCAGGATCTGCGGTTTCTGGCGGTTGCCGTGGCCATCCAACAGAAATCAGGCGGCAACCTGGCCGAGATCCTGTCAGGTCTGGCGCGCGTGATCCGCTCGCGGTTCAAGCTCTTTCGCAAGGTCAAGGCGATCACCGCCGAGGCCAAGGGGTCGGGCATGTTTTTGTCGGTTTTCCCGCTGCTGGCCCTGATTGCCATCAATGTGGCGCAACCTGATTACTACGAAGAAGTCATGGAAAGCCCCGCTTTCATTCCGGCTGCTGCCGTTGTTGCCGTCATGTTGGGCGTCAACGTGATTGTCATGCGCATGATGGTCAATATCAAGGTCTGAGGAGTGCCTGGAAATGGACGCGATCAACACCTATGTTACCGATCTTCTTGGACCGCTTGGCCCCCTGTTCCTGATTGGCGGTCTGGGTCTGGCCCTGGTTTTGCTGGCCCTGCCGGCGATCCTGTTCCAGAAGAAAGACCCGCTGTCGAAGCTGAAGGAATCGCAGATCGACCGGAGCGACGCCTTGCCCAAGGGCCTGCGCGTCGGCGGCAAGAACGAAAAACTTGACCGTTTCAAGCAGTTCCTTGAGCCGCAGAACCAGGATGAATACGGTGCTGTGCAGCTGACTTTGATCCGCGCCGGTTATCGCTCGAAAGGGGCGGTTCAGACTTTCCATTTCGCGCAGTTCGCACTTGGCATGGGGTTTCTGGCGATTGGCGTGATCTACACGCTGATGGCGGGCGAGATGAGCACGCAGAAAAGCATTCTGTCGGTCCTGATCCCCGGTGCGGTCGGGTATTACCTGCCGAAATACTGGGTCCAACGCCGGGTGCAGAAACGCGAAGAGGAGATCACATCGGGCTTTCCCGACGCGCTTGACCTGATGCTGGTCTGTGTCGAGGCCGGGCAATCGCTGGATCAGGCGATTATCCGCGTCGCCAAGGAAATCCGGGCGTCCTATGAATCGCTGGCCGATGAGTTCGAGATCGTGGCCTATGAGATGAAGGCCGGTAAGGACAAGGTCAAGGTTCTGCGCGACTTTGGCGAACGGTGCGGTGTGCAGGATGTGAACAGCTTTGTCACCGTGCTGATCCAGTCGGCCACCTTCGGCACCTCGATCGCCGATGCATTGCAGGTCTATGCCGACGAAATGCGCGACAAGCGCATGATGCGGGCCGAGGAAAAGGCCAACAAACTGCCGACAAAACTGACGCTGGCCACGATGATGTTCTGTGTGCCGCCGCTGTTGATCATCCTGATCGGGCCGTCGGTCTACGGAATTGCACAAAATCTGGGCGGACAATGAACCAAGGGACATAGCGACGATGTGGGGCAAGACATTATTGGTGGTGGCAGTGTTCAGCCTGGCCGCGTGCGAGCAATCGGCGCGGCTCGAGCCGTTACGCGAAGGGCCCGCATTGCCCGAAGGCACCGTGGTTCTGCGCAATGGCGTCGATCAGATGATCGTGGGCCATCGCCTGATGAATGCGGGCGAATACGAGCTGGCGCTGTCGGCCTATCTGCGCGCGGCGGGTGAAAACGGCATGACTGCGGAAACGCTTTCTTCACTCGGATCTGCCAACTTGCGCCTGGGCCGTCTTGGCCAATCAGAAACGCAGCTGCGCCAGGCGGTTGAAATTGATCCCGATTTCGTGCCGGCCTGGAACAATCTGGGCGTGGTTTTGATGGAATTGGGCGAATATGGCGAGGCACGGCGCGTTTTCCAGCAGGCCTATGCGCTGGATAGTGGCCAAACCGACTCGATCCGCGAAAACCTGCGCTTGGCTATCGCGCGAATGGAAAATTCGGTCTATACTCAGGACCATATAAATAACAGCTTCGACCTGGAACGTCGCGGTGGCGGGCGCTACGTCCTTCTCCGGACCCCATGATCGAAGGGAACAAGAGCAGTAAGAGGCCGTTTATGCGCCAATTTGTCAAAATCACGGCAGTGATGTCTGTCGGGCTTGTGCTTGCCGCCTGCGAGCAGTCCAGATCAGCCGACGTGGAACGTGCGCTTGATGGCGTCAATGCCATCGACGAAACCAATCTCAATGATATCATGCTGACCGCCGCGGACCCGCAAGAGGCGGTAACCTATTTCCGCCGCGCCGCCCGTGAAAACCCCGACCGCATTGATTTGCAGCGCGGGCTGGCCGTCAGCCTGATCCGCGCCCGCATGAACACCGAAGGCGTGGCCACCTGGCGCGGCGTCGTCAACAGCAGCGAAGGCACCGATCAGGACCGTGTCGATTACGCCGATGCATTGATCCGCACCAATGACTGGGAAGAGGCCGAGACGCAGCTGGATCTGGTGCCGCCCACATACGAGACCTATGAACGTTACCGGCTGGAGGCGATGATCGCCGATAGCGGGCAGGAATGGGACCGGGCCGACAGTTTTTATGAAACCGCTGTCGGGCTGACGATGCGCCCGGCCGGTGTTCTGAACAACTGGGGCTATTCGATGCTGACGCGCGGCGACAATGAGGCCGCCGAACGCCTGTTCACCGAAGCCATCACCTATGACCCCAGTCTTTTCACCGCCAAGAACAATCTGGTTCTGGCCCGTGCCGCGCGCGGGCAATATACTCTGCCGCTGGTGCAGATGACGCAGATCGAACGCGCGCAATTGTTGCACACCATGGCTCTGTCTGCCGTGCGCCGCGGCGATATCGACATCGGCCGCGGGTTGTTGCAGGACGCCATCGACACCCATCCGCGCCATTTTGAGGCCGCTGTGCAGGCGCTGCGCACGCTCGAATCTCAAGGATAATCGCCCATGACACTTGCCCTGAGCTTTACCGAAGCCCTCTGGTTCCTGCCTTTCGTGCTCCCGATCTGTATCTATGTCGCCTGGTCCGACCTGCGCGAAATGCGAATTCCGAATGTCAGCGTTCTGGCATTGGCGGCGGTGTTTCTGGCCGTGGGCCTTATCGCGCTGCCGTTCGAGGTCTATTACATGCGCCTGTTGCAACTGGTGATCGTGCTGCTGGCGGGTTTTCTGGTTACCTCGCTTGGCCTTGTCGGTGCAGGCGACGCGAAATTCGCCGCCGCCATGGCCCCGTTCATCGCGCCGGGCGATTATCTGATGTTCCTGATGCTGTTTGCAGCCGTGTTGATCGGGGCCTGGATCACCCATCGCGGCGCGGGCATGGTGCCTGCCGTGCGCCGGGCAACGCCGGGCTGGATCTCATGGGACCGGGGCAAGCTTTTCCCGATGGGCGTGGCCTTGGCCGGTGCCCTTGTCGTTTACCTTGCGCTTGGAATATTGAGCGCCTCTTAACCGGATCGCAAACCCCGGCAAGGCAATCTTGCGACCCGGGGGCTTGAGGTGATGCGAAAGGGCCCGTGCGCCATGAACATGCAAGCCAATGAAACCGCATCTTTCGCGCCGCCCAAGCTGCGCAATCTGGAAGATACCGGCCTGCCCGTGGTGATGATGCGCGATATCCTGCTGAAAACCGTGTTCCGCAAGAATGTCGAACAGGCCAGTCAGATCGCCGAGGCCATTTGCCTGCCGATGCCGCTGACCCAGGCGCTGATCGACACGCTGCGCGAAATGGGCCTGTTGCAGGCGATGGGCACGCTGCACGCGACCTCCAGCTCTGAAATGGGGTTCCAACTGACCGATGCCGGCAAGGCGCGCGCGCTCGATGCGCTGAGCCAGTCGGAATATTACGGCGCGATGCCGGTGCCGCTGGAAGCCTACAAAATCCAGGTCAAACGCCAATCGGTGAAAAACGTGCTGATCACGCGGGCCGCGCTCGAGGCCAGCATGGGCCATCTCATCCTGCCCAAAGGCATGATCGACCAGCTTGGCCCCGCCGTCAGCTCGGGCCGGTCGGTCCTGTTATACGGGCCCCCGGGCAACGGCAAATCCTCCATCGCGGAAGGCATCCGGGCGGCGTTGGGCGACACGGTATTTATTCCGCGCGCCATATCCTATGCCGGTCAGGTCATCAGCGTTTTCGACCCGATCGTGCACACTCCCGTGACGATTGAAGAAGCCGAGACCAGCGTGCTGCGGCGACGGTCGGAACGTTTCGATACGCGGTATCTGATGTGCCAGCGTCCAACGGTGATGACGGGCGGCGAGCTGAGCCTTTCGATGCTCGATCTGAACTACAACAAGACTTCGCGCACCTATCAGGCCAGCCTGCAACTGAAAGCATCGGGCGGCGTGTTCATTGTCGATGACCTTGGCCGTCAGGAAGAACCGCCCCAGGCCCTGATCAACCGCTGGATTGTCCCGATGGAGGTCGGATATGACATCCTGACCCTGCAATCGGGCGAAAAGTTTGAGGTTCCGTTTGACACGCTGGTGGTGTTTTCCACCAACTTCCACCCCAATGACCTGTTCGATGGCGCGGCCCTGCGCCGGATTTTCTTCAAGGTGAAGATCGACGGCCCGACGCAGGAGGAGTTCCTGAAGATCCTTGCCATGGTGGCGCGCAAGAAAAAAGTGCCGCTGGATGAGGCCTCGCTGTTGCATCTGCTGAAGAAGAAATACCCATTGGTGGACAACGTCTACGCCAATTATCACGCGCCGTTCCTGATGGATCAGATCATCGCGATCTGTGAATTTGAGGGCATTCCCATTCAAATGCGCCCCGATCTGCTGGACCGGGCCTGGGAAAACATGTTCGTGACACAGGAAGCCATCGCGCATTGACGGCGCGCGGGGGGACAGCCCGATAGCGGCCACCGGCGCGGCATTTCCAGCCACCCCGCCATCCAGCCGCGCGAACTGCAAGGCACCCGACGGATAGCTGCGGATCATTGCGGCCATGTCTTTGGCAGGCGCACCATCAGGGTCGACCCAGGGCTTGCGGGCGGGGTCAAAACCTGTGGCAGGGCCAAAAACCATTGACGGCCCCTCACTTCTTCTTTGAAAAATACTCTGGGGGTGCGGGGGCAAAGCCCCCGCTTGTCGGCGCCGTCAGGCGGCGAAACAGGCTTTTGTCAGGCGGTCAGGCGGTCAGCCCCTCAGCCTCATCCAACCCATTGGCGCGACAGGTCGCTGTCAGCGTATTGGCCAGCAGACAGGCAATGGTCATCGGGCCGACACCACCGGGCACCGGCGTGATTGCGCCCGCAACCTGAACAGCGCTTTCAAAATGCACATCGCCAACCAGCTTGGTCTTGCCCTCAATTTCCGGGTGCGGAATACGGTTGATCCCGACATCAATCACCGTGGCACCAGGGCGGATCCAATCGCCGGGGATCATTTCGGGCCGCCCGACAGCGGCCACCAGAATGTCAGCCCGGCGGCAAACCTCCGCCAGATCCCTGGTCCGGCTATGGGCGATGGTCACGGTGCAGCTATCGCCAAGCAAAAGCTGTGCCATCGGCTTGCCGACAATGTTCGAGCGTCCCACCACAACCGCATTCAGCCCCGACAGGCTGCCAAGGTGGTCGCGCAGCATCATCAGACTGCCAAGCGGTGTGCAGGGCACCATGGATTTCTGACCCGTCCCCAGAAGCCCGACATTGGAGATGTGAAAGCCGTCGACATCCTTGGCCGGGTCGATCGAATTGATCACCAGGTCGGAATCCAGATGACCCGGCAGCGGCAATTGCACCAGAATGCCATGCACGTCCGGATCGTTGTTCAATTGCTCGATCAGGGCCAGCAGGTCGGCCTCGGATGTGTCCGCCTCCAGCTTGTGCTCGAACGAATTCATGCCGACCTCGACCGTCATCTTGCCCTTGGACCGGACATAGACCTGGCTGGCCGGGTCTTCGCCCACCAGCACCACGGCCAGCCCCGGCGTGATGCCGTGATCGGCCTTCAGCCGCGCCACATGGGCCCCGACCTGCGCCCGCACCCTGGCCGCGAAGGCCTTGCCGTCAATGATCGTTGCGCTCATGTCTTTTCGCTCCCTCTGCTCGTCTCAAAAATCCGTATTGGCAAGGCTTGACCTGTAATGCGCCATTTGCATCCGGGTGGCCAGAACCGCGTTTTTCATCAGCGTCGCCACCGGCACCTGCCTGATTGCAGATCCAGACAGGCAGGCAGGTGCCACTCTCGGCTCAGGGTGCCTGGCTGCTTCAGAACAGGCCTTCCACCACGCCTTCATCATTGATGCAGATGGTTTCGGCGGCGGGTTTGCGCGGCAGGCCCGGCATGGTCATGATCTCACCGCAGATGACCACGACGAACCCGGCACCGGCAGACAAGCGCACTTCACGCACCGGCACCGAATGGCCGGTGGGGGCCCCGCGCAGGTTCGGATCGGTCGAGAAACTGTATTGCGTTTTCGCCATACAGACCGGCAAGTTGCCATAGCCGGCCGCTTCCCATTCCTTCAACTGGGCGCGGATCTTGGCATCGGCCAACACCTCATCGGCGTGGTAGATGCGTTTGGCCACGGTCTCGATCTTTTCAAACAGGCCCATCTCATCGGGATAGAGCGGCGAAAACTGGCTGACGCCACTATCGGCAATTTCAGCCACGCGGGTTGCCAGCTCTTTGGTGCCGGCAGACCCATGCGCCCAATGCTGGCACAGGATCGCCTCGGAGCCCTGGCCTTCGACATAGGCCTTGACCGCCGCCACTTCGGCAACGGTATCGGTGACGAAATGGTTGATCGCCACCACGACCGGCACCCCGAAGGATTTGAGGTTGCCGATATGGCGGCCCAGATTTGGGCAGCCCTTATTGACCGCATCGACGCTTTCGGCACCCAGATCGGCCTTGGCCACGCCGCCATTCATCTTCATCGCCCGCACGGTCGCGACCAGCACCACGCAATCGGGGGCCAGACCTGCCTTGCGGCATTTGATGTTCATGAACTTCTCGGCCCCCAGATCGGCCCCAAAGCCTGCCTCGGTCACCACGTAATCGGCCAGTTTCAGGGCGGTCGTGGTGGCAATGACGCTGTTGCAGCCATGCGCGATATTGGCGAAGGGGCCGCCATGCACGAAGGCGGGGTTGTTTTCCAGCGTCTGCACGATATTGGGCTGCATCGCATCGCGCAGCAGCACCGTCATCGCGCCATCGGCCTTGATGTCGCGCGCGTAGATCGGGCTGCGGTCGCGGCGATAGGCCACGATCATCCGCCCCAGACGTTCGGTCAGATCGGCAAGGTCTTTGGCCAGGCACAGGATCGCCATCACCTCGGAGGCCACGGTGATGTCAAACCCGGTCTGGCGCGGGAACCCGTTGGTGACGCCGCCAAGCGAGGTCACGATGTCGCGCAGCGCCCGGTCGTTCATATCCAGCGCGCGGCGCCAGGTGACGCGGCGTTCGTCGATCTGCAGCTCGTTGCCCCAATAGATATGGTTGTCGATCATCGCGCTCAGCAGGTTATGGGCGCTGGTGATGGCGTGAAAATCACCGGTGAAATGCAGGTTCATCTCTTCCATCGGCACGACCTGGGCATAACCACCCCCGGCGGCCCCACCCTTCATGCCGAAATTGGGGCCGAGCGATGCCTCGCGGATACAGATCGCGGCGTTCTTGCCGATCGCATTCAGCCCATCCCCCAGACCCACGGTGGTGGTCGTCTTGCCTTCGCCGGCGGGGGTCGGGTTGATCGCGGTCACCAGGATCAGCTTGCCGTTCGGGCGATCCTGAACCGAGTTGATGAACTCCTGGCTCACCTTGGCCTTGTCATGCCCGTAGGGCAGCAGATGCTCGCTGGCGATACCAAGTTTCGCCCCGATCTCCTGGATCGGGCGTTTCCTGGCTTCGCGGGCAATTTCGATGTCGGTCTTGAAGGCCATGGTGGCAGGCTCCTGTTGGAAGCGGCAAAATATAGGTCGGCTATATCAATCCTTTGGCACGCCAAGCGGAGCGATTGCGACCAATTCCGTCATGCATCCGCCAATTCCGGTTTTCACCATGCAGCAGCGAAAATTTTCTGAACCATTTGCACCTGCCAACCGACATATGGGTAACCGCAAACAGATCCAACCGAAAGAGGCCGACCATGACCGCCCCCATCCTTTTGATCCACGCAGGTTTCGGTTTCGGCATCGCCCTTGGGCTGACCGTTTTGCTCCTGATCGGCGGTTAGGGTCCTGCCGCCAAGCCGCGCGCCTGAAAAAAAGCCCCGGTCAGTGCCGGGGCTTTTTTCATGTTTTTTGCACGATCAGGTCGTTGGTTCCGGCTCCAGCCCGCCATCGTCAGGGGGGGCGGCTTTCTTGGGCTTGGTCTTGGGGATGGCCGTGACCGACGGCGTGCCACCAGTATCGGCGTCATCGCTGTCATCCTCACCGCGGTTCAGCGGCTCGCCCGCAATCACCTTGGTAATCTCACTGCCCGTCAGGGTCTCATATTCCAACAGGCCCTGCGCCAGACGTTCCAGATCCTCGGACTTTTCGGTCAGTATCCGCTTGGCGGTGGCAAAGCCTTCATTGACCAGTTCCCTGACCTTGTCGTCAATTATCTTCTGGGTTGCGGCCGAATGGACAGTGCCGCCGCCATAGGGGCCCAGATGCGATTGGTTTTCATTGGCGTAATCGACATAGCCGAGCTCTTCTGCAAAGCCGAACTGTGTGACCATGGCGCGCGCGATCCGGGTGACCTGCTGGATATCCGACGCCGCGCCCGAGGTGACGTTTTCAGGGCCGAAAATAAGCTCTTCGGCCACCCTGCCGCCCATCGCCATGGCAATCTTGGAGGTGTATTTGGTGTAGCTGACCGAAAGCTGGTCGCGTTCGGGCAAGGATAACACCAGACCAAGGGACCGGCCCCGCGGAATGATCGTCGCCTTATGGATCGGGTCATGCTGCGGCACGTTCAGCCCGACGATGGCATGACCGGCCTCATGATAGGCAGTCAGCTTTTTCTCGTCCTCGGTCATCACCATGGACCGCCGCTCGGCCCCCATCATGACCTTGTCCTTGGCGTTCTCGAAATCTTCCATCACCACGAAACGGCGCCCGACACGGGCCGCCGTCAGCGCGGCCTCATTCACCAGATTTGCCAGATCGGCACCGGAAAAGCCCGGGGTGCCGCGCGCGATGATGCGCAGATCCACATCCGGCCCCCGTGGGACCTTGCGGGCCTGCACCGCCAGACTCTAGTCACGGCCCTTGATGTCGGGATTGGGCACCTGAATCTGGCGATCGAACCGGCCCGGGCGCAGCAGCGCCGGGTCCAGCACGTCGGGGCGGTTGGTGGCCGCGACGATGATCACGCCCTCATTGGCCTCGAACCCGTCCATTTCCACCAGCAACTGGTTCAGCGTCTGCTCGCGCTCGTCATTGCCGCCGCCATACCCGACGCCCCGGGACCGGCCCACGGCGTCAATCTCGTCGATGAACACGATGCAGGGCGCGTTTTTCTTGGCCTGTTCGAACATGTCGCGCACGCGGGACGCACCGACACCAACAAACATCTCGACAAAATCGGACCCCGAGATGGTGAAGAAGGGCACGCCCGCCTCACCCGCAATGGCGCGCGCCAGCAGCGTCTTGCCGGTGCCCGGAGGGCCAACCAGCAGCGCGCCTTTCGGGATCTTGCCGCCCAGGCGGCTGTATTTCTGCGGATTGCGCAGAAACTCGACGATCTCCTCAAGCTCTTCCTTGGCCTCGTCGATGCCGGCAACCTCGTCAAAGGTCACGCGGCCCGATTTCTCGGTCAGCAGTTTGGCCTTGGATTTGCCAAATCCCATCGCGCCGCCACGACCACCGCCCTGCATCCGGTTCATGAAGAAGATCCAGACGCCGATCAGCACCAGCACCGGCAGCCACACCATCAGCCCCGAGATGAAGCCCGACTGTTCCTGCGGGCGCGCCTGAACGCGCACTTCGTTTTCCAGCAGAACCGGGGTCACATCGACCGCAGGCGGGAGCACGGTTTCGAAATTGCCCTGACCGGTGGTGAATTGAATGGTCTCACCATCCAGCACCACTGCCGTCACGCTGCCATTTTCAACCTGTGAAATAAAATCGGAATAGGCGACCACACGCGCATTCACATTCGCCTGGTTGCCACTGAACATGTTGAAAAGCGCAAGGATCAACAAAAACAGAATGACCCAGAAAGCAATGTTTCTAGCATTACCCAAATGACTTCTCCTTACATGACGTGACCGGCGCGGGCCGCGGCCCGGTGACACCCGCCTAAAATAGGCATACGGGCGGGGGTTTCAATGCGATAATATGGTCCGGTGAAAAGATGCCGACGGGGCATAGCGATATGCCATCAGATTATCATTCAAAAACCCCGGAACAGCGCAGAGATCATCGCCCTGCCAGAGGCCCGGAAATGAGGTCAGCGCGGCATGCGGAAACCCGTCCGGACGCGGCATTTGTTTCAGGCCGGCAGGCCCGAGCGCACGGATGCGGGCACCGGGCAGATCCGGCGCGGTGATGTGCCAGCGATTGTCCCACCACAGGCCGTCGGATGCCTCCGTCTGCACCCCCGCAACCGCCTGATATTCCCGGCAGATCAGCAATCGGTCGCGATGCGCGATCAGATGGCAGCCATGCAATGTGCCTGACCGGCCGGCCAGGGCCGTCGCCAGCACCTCGGCCAGCGCCTGCAATCGCGGCCTGTAGCGGGCTGATGACAGGCATTTCAAGGCATGGGCGACCAGGCGCAGACGGGTTTCTTCCTCGGTATCGCAAAGCGCGGCTGCATCGAAACTCAGCAGACCGTTGGTTTCAGTCACAATTGCTTGCGCGACGTCATGCGCCCGCATTTCAAGGGCCGCGCGGGCGCGCGCCATGGCGGTGGCGGTTTCAGCCAGGCGGGCCGCATCAAGGCCAAGCTCGGCCATCGCACGCCGCATGCGCACCCGTTCAAAGCGCGGATCCTCATTTGAGGGGTCGTCGACCCATGCCATGCCGCGCGCGCTCAGAAAACCGCGCAATTCAGCCCGGGTTTCGTTCAGCAGCGGCCGCAGGAACAGGCCCTGCCCGTAGCGCCCCGCCGACATCGCCGCCAGGCCATCAACCCCCGATCCGCGCGCCAGCCGCATCAGCAGGGTCTCGGCCTGATCATCTTGGGTATGACCCAAGAGAGCGGCACCAATGCCTTCTGCAGCGCAATGGTCCGCGATCAGGCGGCGCCGGGCAGTGCGGGCTTCGGCCTGAAGGTTGCCGCTGCCATCCCATCCCTGCCAACGCAAGATCACGTGCCGCGCCCCCAGGGCGCGCGCCTCCCGGGCCACCTGCCGGGCTTCCTCGGCGCTGCCTTCGCGCAACCCATGATCAACGGTCACGGCGTCAACCGCGACGCGCTGCCCGGCCCAGTCACAGGTCAGCGCCAGCAAGGCCAGCGAATCACTGCCGCCAGACACCGCAACGCACAGCCGTTCGGGATGCGCCCCGGCCAGCACGGCATCCATCGCCTTTGCAAACCGGTCACGAAGGCTCAATTGCAGCCGAAACGGATCATCGCGGCCCGCGCATCCAGCACCGATGAAGATGACGGGTAGCGGTTCTCGACTTCGGCCAGGGTCAGGCAGGCCTCTTCGGATTGGCCCAATTCCTGCAGGCTGGTGCCAAGCCGAAACAGGCTTTCGGGCGCGCGGGGTGCATCGGGGGCACCGCTGAAACTGGCCAGATAGGCACGCGCGGCCCGGTTCCAGGCCCCTTGCGCCGCCTCGGCCTCGCCGCGCCAGAAATGCGCCTCGGAGCTGAGTGCGCCGCCGGGATAGGTCTCGGTATAGGCCTCGAACTGCGCTGCCGCAGCCAAAAATTCATCCGCCTCGAACAATTCCATGGCGCTGTCGAAATCGCTTTGCTCGGCCGCCGCCATACTGGTTGGCGCGCCCGTGCTGTCGGTGCCCGTGCTGACCGGCGGCAGCGCTGACGCCTGGGCCGTATCGCCGCCCAGGGTCGAGGTTTCGCCAAGCGTGCTGATGTCGCAGCCGGCTTCCAGTTCGCATAGGCGAAACTCCAGATCGCCGATCCGGTTGGACCCGTCCGAAACGACACGATTGACCCGCAGGTCCAGCTCCTCGGTGGCGCTGGTCAAGCGGCGCAGCTCGGCCTCGATAGCGTCCATCCGGTTCTGCATGGTGCCGCTGCCGCCCGAGCCTGACGGCGCGCCGGTCGTGTTCAGTTCGCCACGCAGGCGCTGGATCTCGACAAAAAGCACCGACAGCTCCTGCCGGATATCGGCCAGCGTTTCCGCTTGCGCATGGGCCGCACCGGGCAGGCCCAGTGCAACCGCAAAGATCACCGCGCGCCACATGCCCGTCAGCTCCCTGTGCCGGCCGACAGCACGGTCACCGCGCGCCGGTTCTGGGCATAGCAGCTTTCGGCCGAGCAGATCTCGATCGGGCGTTCCTTGCCGTAGCTGATGGTATTCAGCCGCGAGGCCGAAATGCCGCGGCTGATCAGATAGGCCTCGACCGATGCGGCGCGACGCGCGCCAAGCGCCAGGTTATATTCGCGTGTGCCCTGTTCATCGGCATGGCCTTCGATCAGCGCCGAATATTCCATGTTGCGCAGCATCCAGTCGGCCTGATCATCCAGGATACGCTGTGCCACCGGCGACAGCGTGCTTTCATTGACCGCAAAAAGCACCCGGTCGCCCAGGGTCTGGTTGAAATAGGCCACCGAATTGGGATCGCCGGCGGCACCTGCGCCATTGATCGACGTATCGCCCAGATATCCGGTTTGCGCACAGGCCCCAAGGCCCATAACCGCGATGAAAAGGGTCAGTTTAAGAAGGAGGTTCATACCTGTATTTTCCTTGTTTTGCGCCACTCTGGCGACAATTTACCATGTCTCGTCCCTGCTGAACATGGGGTCAGTCGTTCAGCGGTGACCAGGCCGGATCCGAGGCCATTCCCGGCGTCGACACACGCCGCAGATTGCGCCCCGAGATATCGACCGAATAAATCGCGGGCGCACCATTCACGCCGGCGGTTTCACGGGTGAACATCACGACGCGCCCGTTCGGGGCCCAGGTCGGCCCTTCATCCAGAAAAGAGGATGTCAGCAGCCGTTCCTCGGACCCGTCGGTGCGCATGACACCGATATGGAACCGCCCGCTCTGCTGGTTGGTGAACGCAATCAGATCGCCGCGCGGCGACCAGACCGGGGTGCCATAGCGGCCATTGCCCTGGCTGATCCGGCGCGCGTCGCCACCCGTTGCCGGCATGATATAGATCTGCTGGCCGCCGGAACGATCACTTTCGAACACGATCTGGGTGCCATCGGGGGAAAAACTTGGCGCGGTCTCGATCGAGGGGGCCTCGGTCAGGCGGGTCTGCCTGCCGCTCGCCAGATCCATCAGATAAATATCGGTATTGCCGCCCCTTTCCAACGAATAGACAACCCGCTGCCCGTCAGGTGAAAACCGCGGCGCGAATGTCATTGTGCCTTCGATCTGTTCGGCCAGCGGGCGCCGGACAACGGTTGCCAGATCCAGCGTATAGAGCTGCGGAAACCCGGTCTCGTAGCTTGTATAGAGCAGCGTCTGGCCATCGGGCGAGAACCGCGGGGCCAGAACCAGCGACCGGCTATCGGTCAGATATTGCACATTGGCACCGTCATAATCCATGATCGCGATGCGTTTGAGGCGGGCGTTTTTCGGGCCTTCCTCATGCACGAAAGCCACCCGGCTGTCGAAATAGCCGCCTTCGCCGGTGATCCGTTCATAGACATTATCGGCCACATTATGGGCCATGCGCCGCCAGCTTTCGGGCGCGCCGACAAATTGCAGCCCGCTGCCCAGGGGTTCATTGGAAAACACATCGAACAGGCGGAACCGGACCACCAGCTGGCCGCCCTCCATCGTGACCGATCCGGTGATCAGCGCCTGCGCATTGATCGCCTGCCAGTCGGCATATTGCACCGGGCTGTCAAAATTGGTGACAGAGGAAATGAACGCGTCACGCGGAATTTCACGAAACAGGCCCGTGCCCACCAGATCGGCGGCAATGACGCGGGTAATATCGGCGGCCTGATCCTCGACCCCGCGGCGCGCGATGAATTGCGGCATGGCAAAGGGCAAGGGTTCGATCACGCCCTCGGTAATCTCGATCTGCAACGGGCCGGGGTTGACCTGCGCCAGCGCGCCAGAGGCGCCAAACCAGGCCATGGCCAGAAAAAGGAATGTCAGAAACCGGGTCATCTCAACCTCAATTCTTCTTGAATAAATGCAATTTCAATCTTGCGCCAATCGTAATGGCATGGATGCGCCAAATCAAAGCCCGCGCGGAATTGGCACAGTAGCGTCATCTCAACCTCATATCTTCGGGGTTGAAGGTGATCTCGATGGTCCGCCACTGGTCATAGCTTTCGTCCGGCAGGTCATAGCCCGATGTGCCACAGCGCAGCACGGCCCGGCGGGCGGCTTCATAGGCCTGACGAATGGCGGTGTCGGAGCCGCCGGTATTGCCGAGCATCCGGATGGAGTTTTGTTCCGGCACGCCGTCGCGCCCCATCCGAACCTCGATCGTCACCGTCACGCGCAGCGCCTCGGAGGACAGCGCCCCGACATTCCAGCAATTCTGCACCGCAAGGCGCAGGCCTTCGCGCTGACCGCGTGACAAGGGCGGGCCTGATGGCGTGACCGGGGCGGCGGGCGCGTTGGCGGCTTCGGCCACGGCGGCGGCGATGGCCGCGGCAAACGGGTCGCTTTCATCTGCTGCCGGGGCCTGCGTTTCGGGGGCCGCGACCGCCGCCTGCACCACCCGTTCGGGGCGCGCGGCAGGCCGGGTCGAGGCCACCGGCGCCAGGCTGGAGGCAGGCGTTTCGGCTTCGGTCACGATCTCGGGCGCGGCTTCCTCGGGCGCGGTCGGCGGCGTGTCGGGCAGCGGCGTGGGCGTCTCGGCAGGCGTTGGCTGCGGTGCGATCTGGGGTGCGATTTCGGCCTCGGGCGGCGGCGCGGGGGCAGGTGTCGGGGCCACACGCGGCGCTTCTCTCGGGGCGGGAGTATCGGCCAGCGGCGCGGTTTCATCCTGCGCCGGCGGGCTTGGCAATGCGGCGATCTGATCGGTCACATCGGTTGGCAGTGGCGGGGCCATCGCGCTCACGTCAGGCTCGGATTCGGCCGGTGGCGGCAAGGCGGCCTCAGGCGTCACGGAATCGGGGCCGGCTGCCTCGGCGGTTGGCGCATCGGGGGCATCGGTCTCAGGCAGGGCCACGGGTGCGGTGGGCGTTTGGGTCAGCGCGGGCAAGGGGGCAGCGCTGAACATCGCATTGAATTCAGACGTGCTGAGCAGCGTCACGCCGGTCACCTCAAACTCGGGCACATCCGTGTCCCGGAACAGGTGCCCGCCCAACAGCGCCCACCCAAGAACGGCCAGATGGATCCCGCCGGAAGCATAAAGCGCGCGCCGCATAGCCACGTCACTCCTGACCTGCGTTCAACCGCGGGCCGCCCGCATCGGTGACCAGCCCGATCTCACGAAACCCGCCCGCATTCAGCGCGCCCATCACGCGCATCACCTGTTCATAGGGAATACCGCCATCGGCGCGCAGGAAGATCTGGTTGCTGTCGCGTTCGGCTGCGATCGCCTGGAGCCGGGAGATCAGCTCCTCTGGTGCCACTTGCGTGGTCTGGATCAGGATCCGGCCATCTTCGGTCATGGTGATGGCCAGCGGTTCCTCGTCGGTTTCGCCCGGCAGCGCCTCGGCCGCGGTTTCGGGCAATTGCACCGGCACCCCGACCGTCATCAATGGCGCTGACACCATGAACACGATCAACAGCACCAGCATGACATCGACAAAGGGCGTGACGTTGATCTCGGACATGGTTGCATGGCGCGATCGCCGCGTGCGCCTGCGCCCTGCCCCCTGTTTATGGCTGGTCCCGGCCCCCATGGCTTAATCCAACTGCCGTGACAGGAGGGTCGAAAATTCATCCGCAAAACCCTCATACCCCGCCACCAGACGGTCCGCATCGGCCGACAGCATGTTGTAGAGGATGACGGCGGGAATGGCGGCCAACAGGCCAAGCCCGGTGGCCATCAGGGCCTCGGCGATGCCGGGGGCCACAACCGCAAGCGAGGTATTGCCCGAGGTCGCAATTTCCTGAAATGACCGCATGATGCCCCAGACCGTGCCGAACAGCCCGATAAAGGGTGCCGTCGCCCCGGTGGTGGCCAGAAAATTCAGCCCCGAAGACAGCCGTTCATATTCGCGGGTAATGGCCACATCCATCGACCGGTCGACGCGCTGCTGCACGCCGGGAATAAGCGCGCCATCATCGCGCAGGCTGCGCCGCCATTCGGTCATGCCAGCCACAAACACCCGTTCCGAGGCTGACCCCGGGGCCTCCACCACTTTCTCATACAGCTCATCCAGCGGCTCGCCCGACCAGAACACCGTATCAAATTCACCCGCCCGCTTGCGCGACAGCCGATAGGTGGTGAATTTCGAGAAGGCGATTGCCCAGACCCAGATCGACATTGCAAACAGCAGCACCATCACCATCTGAACGACAAGTGATGAGCGTAAGAACAGGGCCAGCAGCGAGAAATCCATCTCCTGCGCCATGTTCAGCGTTTCGGTTTCCATGACGTGTAATTCCTGTCTGCCCGGCCTCTGATCGGATGCCTGATTATACCGACACCTCATTTGGGGCAGACCCTAGCAAAGCGGAAGGGGAAAAACCAATTATTCCGGTTTGCCGCCATGGCCTTGCGCAAATTGGGTCAGCTTTTGGCGAATATCCGCCGGAATCCGCACCGCGCGCCCCTTTTGGTCGATGCAGACCACCTGCACATCGGCCTGAAACAGGGCCTGATCGCCGCGCCAGACGCTCTGGTCCAGATCGAACCGCGCGCCTTTCAGCGGGCCGAACGCTGTGCGCACCTCCAGATCATCCTCGAACCTTGCCGGGCTGAGATAGGCAATCTCCATCCGGCGCACGGCAAAGACGATGCCCGCCTGATCCTTCATCTCGCTCTGGCTGACACCTGCCGCGCGCACCAGATCAGACCGGGCGCGTTCGATGAATTTGAGGTAATTGGCGTGATAGACGATGCCCGCCAGATCGGTATCCTCGTAATAGACGCGCAGGGCAAAGCGGTGGGTCATGGCATCAATCCGATCTCACAAGGCCGGAAAACCCCGCAACCGCCAACAGCGACAGGGCCCATCCAAGAATGATCTGCGCCCAGAGAAAAACCCGCGTCGCCTGCCCGCGCGTGCCCTGGCTTTCATCGGGGATCCAGAATTCCTGCATCTCAAGCGCTACAATGGGCAGCAAGGTGTCGGCGGAATAGATCAGCGCATTGAAGGCCGGATAGCTGGCGGCCTCGGGTTGGGCAAGGAAACAGGCCAGTTGCGAGGCGTAATCTTCTGACCAGCGCGAGGCCGGGCCGGTTTCATCAGGCAGGTAATCGGGCGCGCAGGCAAACCATTCGGCGCTGCGCAGGACGAAGGCGTTATTGGGCTTGATAGCGTCGGTGGCTGCAGCGTATCCGAAAATGCCAACGCCCGCACCCCAGAGCAGAGCCAGCCACAGGAATGCCAGCAGAGGTTGATGGCCATACCGCACAGTGATGCCAAGAACGAAATCCCAGAAACCGGCCCAGGCCGACCAAAGATAGCGACTGTCGCGCCGCAAGCGTTTGCGTCTGTCCGCCCGCTGCCGCGCTTCCTTGCCGATCAGGATCTGCCGCGGCGCATCCGCGTGGCCCATTTCGCGCAAGACCTTGGCACACTGCTCCCAAGGCTGTGGCCAGAAATCCGCATCCCACCGGGCGGGATCCTGCAGATCGAGCCAGCGCATGCGCGCGGCAGCGGTGACTGGCCCGCCGGCAAAATCTCCGTATTGGCAGCGGTCGAGCTTCAGGTAGCCGGGCTTGGGCCAACTGGCTTCCTCATCATGAATGCTGCCAAACCGCGCAGCAGTCAGGTCCAGCACGCCTTCAACCTCGGCCTTGTCGCGCAGGTAGAACACGCCGCTGATTTTCGCCTCGGAGACAGTCAGCGCCCGCCTTCCCTCCCCCGCCGTAAACTTCGCACCGTGGCAATCCAGATCCCCGCCCAACCTCGCGCCCAAAAGCTGGATTTCGCCGGTCGCCACGACATCTCTCAGAAACACATTGCCCTCGGCCTGCAAGCTTTCCGCGATCAGCGCCTTGCCGCTCACCCCCGCCATAAACCACGCGCCGTCGCAATCCAGATCCCCGCCCAACCTCGCACCCCGCAGCCGCACTTCCCCGGTCGCGTCGGCATCCCTCAGAAACACATTGCTCCCAGCCTGCAAGCGATCCGCGAACAGCCCCGGCAAGGCCGACCCGGTCAGGTTGAGCGTGTCGATCTGCGCCGAGCTGAAATTGGGGATGGTATCGAGGCGGCAATTGATCAGCACCACATCGCGGGGAATGCGTGCGCCCTCCAGGTTCAGCTCCCCCATCACAAACGCGCCCACGACCCGCACGCCATGTTCCGGGATAGCCCCCGGCAAGCCGTCACAGCCGCCAAGGATCAGGTAGCGCAGAAACTCGGCCCGCACCTGCCGGTCCGGCCCTGCCGCCTCGCCCGGGCGCGTGCCGTCACCCAGAACAACACCCTGCCCGCCGCAGATTTCATCGCGCAGCGTCTCTTCCGCCGGGCTGAGCGCCCCGAATTCCGTCAGCGTCCGCTTCATAGCCCCGCCCCCATTCGTGCCGCCAGCCGCAGCGCGTGGCTGGTATCACGGGCACAGGCCGGCATCACCGAATCATATCCGGCCCGGATCAGATCGGCGATTTCAGGCTTCAGCATCGCGGGCCCGCCCGCAACTGCGGCCAGCGGCGAGGCCCCGGCAAAGGCGCGGTCAGACCACAGCAGGATGATCTGCACGATCTGGGCCAGGGCAAGGGTTTCCGCCGGAACCGCCGCCATCGCATCATCCATGCGGATAAAGACGAAACTGGCCTGAATCGCCCCGGCCTTGTCAAAGCGGAAACTGCGATACTGATTGGCATCGGCATCCTGCAGGCGCGCCACCAGCGGGGCCAGATCGGGGATCAGGCGGGCCAGATTGGGGGTCTCGGTCAGCTCTGCCCAATCGCGGATGAAGAACAGCATCAGGTTGGCCCCAAGCTCCGGGTCTGTCTCGGCCATCTCGTGACCGGCCAGCGCCACCACCGCCTCGATCGCACCTTTCAGGATGCTGACGGTCGCATCCTCGACCCCGAACACCACCGGCACAATCGGCCGCCCCCACCGCGCAAAGAGATATTGCCCATCCGAGCGGGTAAAAAACTGCGCGATCTGGCTTGCGTCCATACCCGCCCCCGTCACAGCCGGTTTTCGTCCATCCAACCGCTGAATACCGGGTCAAGGGAGCCAGCGCCATAGCCAACCGGCGGCTGGCCCTGATCCAGCATTGCCGCCGCCGCCGCCCCATCCGAGATGCGAATGCCCCAGAGCGCGCCCGCCACGTTACAGGCATACGCCATGCAGCCCGCGCCAAGCACCCAATCGCCGCGCTGGAGGGCATTATCCGCCGGGCCGATGCGGGCGGCCAGATCGCGGATCTGATCCTCGGACATGATGGTCAGAAACCGGGCCCGCTCAGAGGCGTCCCGAAACAGCTCGGAGGGATGTGTTCCAACCCATCTGAGCGCATCCGCCCCCGGCCCGGCAGCTATGGCACTGGCAAAGACGCCCGCATTGGCGGTTTGCGTGGCCCCGGCACCGTCAAAGCGATAGGTGGTGAAATCCACCTGCAAGCCGCTGTCATAGATATCCAGTTCGATCGCATCGGGGTAAATGCGGGTCCGGAACGGAAAACCGGTGCAATCCTCCAGCGTGCCAAGCACCTCGATCGCCGCCACCGACAGGCGCAGAACGCTGAGCCCCGGCCCGCACATGTTGCCGCCATGATGGCCCTGCACGAAGACCCAATCCTGATCGACATCGGCCAGCCCCCAGGCCCCGAGGATGTTGAAGGAGAAATTCGGCTCCAGCGGCAGGATCTGGCCGTTGATGGCGATGGTTTGCTGATAAGTCTCACCGACCACCTCGACCAGCCCGAACCGGGTCTGAAACCGGTCGAAAAAGCCCGGCTCGACCTGTGCGGTTGCCGTCGTCACGCTGAGCAGGAAAAGCGCCTGCGCATATATCCAGATTTTCATGCCAAATCCTTCGAACTACGTGCCCATACCAATGTATCGGCCACCATGATGCTGCCGGGCCCGATGCGGTCAGCCCCTGCCCCACCGGGTGCCTTATCGGTTTAGAGCAATACGCTCTGATCGGGGGCGGAAGGGGCCGCCAGCCCGAGATGCGACCAGCCCTTGGCGGCCAACATGCGCCCGCGCGGGGTGCGCGCGATCAACCCTTGTTGCAGCAGGAAGGGCTCGATCACCTCTTCGATCGAATCGCGGCTTTCGCTCAGCGCCGCCGACATGGTTTCAACCCCCACCGGCCCGCCGCCATAGTTTTCCGCGATCAGCGTCAGATAGCGCCGGTCGGCCCCGTCAAGCCCCAGATGATCGACGCCAAGCCGGGTCAGGGCAGAATCAGCAAGAGCGCGCGACAGCCGCCCGTCACCCTCGACCAGCGCGAAATCCACCACCCGGCGCAACAGCCGCCCGGCAATTCGCGGCGTGCCACGGGCCCGGCGGGCAATTTCAAGCGCGCCATCGGCGTCGGAGGGAATGCCAAGCAGCCGGGCCCCGCGGGTCACGATCTCATGCAATTCCGGCACGGTGTAGAATTGCAGCCGGGTCGGAATGCCGAACCGGTCGCGCAGCGGTGTGGTCAACAGCCCCATCCTTGTGGTCGCGCCGACCAGCGTGAAGGGCTGCAACTCGATCCGCACGGTGCGCGCCGCGGGGCCTTCACCGATCACCAGATCCAGTTCGAAATCCTCCAGCGCGGGATAGAGGATTTCCTCGACCGCCGGGTTCATCCGGTGGATCTCGTCGATGAACAGCACATCGCGGGCCTCCAGATTGGTCAGGATCGCCGCCAGATC
>NZ_JBTUJH010000031.1:0-22901 GCF_058343375.1 Alterinioella sp. | reverse complement strand
TTACCCTTGCCCGAGCCGGGACCACGGCCAACGCGCTTTTTGGTCTTGGTCGCGCCAGGATTGTCGCGCAGTTCATGCAGTTTCATTATCGCTTCTCCTTGCCGGAACTGACCCCCGAAGCGATCTGGGGCCAAACACGGCTTGATTTGATGATTCTTGCGGCCGCAGGCGACCACTGGGCGCGTATAGGGCTTAGACACGTCGCAATCAAGAGAAGATAGCGCGCGCCAAGACATGGAGCGCTGGACGCCTCAGGTGCCACAGAGCGATTGGGTTAAAGAAGGCCGATTCCTGTTAGCACCCATCGGCTGGTTGATCCGTCCAGCGATTCTCCTCGTCCTTTGAAACCCTGTAGTTTACCGAACGGGCGGAAACCGGCCAGATCGTACACTTCTTCATTAAAAGTATGTCCGTATTCTAGCGCGCTCACTGTGGCACTCCGTTTTGTTTCATCATTTACCCTCTTCCCATGAAGAATTTTATCGCGGACTTTTTCTGCATCCGTTGCAAGCGCTTGGATTTTCTCCGGAAATTTCTTCCCCATGACGGACTTGTACAAATCACGAAACCTGGACCGCGTCATGTGGAGCTTGTCGATTGCCGTACGCGCCAGTTTGGTATCAACGCGATGTAGTTTCACTACTCCGCAATAGATCGTCATGTTTTGAGCAAGCTCAATCTTCGAAAACAAGTAGCCGATCGATACGTCCCATGGATAATCTTCGGCAAGCTTGGGGAAATGTTCAAAGTAGTCTCGAAATGGCCCAGGATAGGATCCGAAGTCCTTCAATATCTTTTTCGTTCTCGGAACTGCCATCTATTCATCCTCCAAATTTTCGCCCATTCACTATCATTCGCCCACGAAAACACGATTTTCGCAAGCGTAGCCCTAAACACCCGGACCCAAGAAAAAGAAAAACACCCCGGCCATCACTGACCGGGGCTCCGCCCGTAAACGCCGCAAACGCTCCACCGGAGCGTTTGCCGGGCCAAAGGGCCCGGACAGGCGTTTACCCCTTTTCTTCGATGATCTCGACCATATGCGAGATCTTGGCGACCATGCCGCGCACGGCGGGGGTATCCTCAAGCTCACGGGTCTTGTGCATCTTGTTCAGGCCCAGACCAATCAGCGTCTGGCGCTGCTTTTCGGGGCGGCGGATCGGCGAGCCGATCTGCTTGACAACGATTGTTTTTGCCATGTCTCTCAGGTCTCCTCTGCCACAGCGTCAGGTGCCGGTGCGTCTTCCTTCTTCAGGATATCCGCAACCTTCTTGCCACGACGCGACGCGACCATGCGGGGGCTGCTTTCCTGGCGCAAACCGTCCAGCGTGGCGCGGATCATGTTATAGGGGTTCTGCGATCCGGTCGATTTGGCAACCACATCCTTGACGCCCAGCATCTCGAACACGGCGCGCATCGGACCACCGGCGATGATCCCGGTGCCCTCGGGCGCGGTGCGCATCGTCACCTTGCCAGCGCCGTGATGGCCCTTGACGTCATGGTGCAGCGTGCGGCCTTCGCGCAGCGGCACCCGGATCAGTTGGCGCTTGGCCTGCTCGGTCGCCTTGCGGATCGCCTCGGGCACTTCCTTGGCCTTGCCCTTGCCAAAGCCCACACGGCCACGCTGGTCGCCGACAACCACCAGGGCCGCAAAGCCAAAGCGCTTGCCGCCCTTGACGGTTTTCGAGACCCGGTTGATCGCAACCAGACGGTCGGCGAATTCGGGGTTTTCATCGCGGTCATTGCGGCGGCCACCCCGGCGGTCGTTACGTTCTGCCATTTTTGGCATTCCCTTCTAATCAAGGCGCAGTCTCGGCGCCGCTCAATTCCAATCGCAGTGGGCCAAACGGGGCCCCCCGATCATCGAGGCGGCGCATCAAGACGCCGCCCTCATGTTTTGCCGCAGGGCGGGGTTCAACCCGCCGCTACCATCAGAACTTCAGACCACCTTCGCGCGCGGCCTCGGCCAGAGCCTTCACCTTGCCGTGAAACAGGAAACCGCCACGATCGAAGTAGCATTCCTCAAAGCCCTTGGCTTTGGCCCGCTCGGCAATCGCCGCGCCGACCTTGGCCGCTGCCTCGACATTGTTCTGACCGACCAGGCCCAGATCTTTCTCCATGGTGGAGGCCGATGCGAGCGTGACGCCGTTCAGATCGTCGATCAGCTGGACGCTGATATTCTTGTTCGAACGATGCACCGAAAGGCGCGGACGCCCGTTTGCGGTGCGCCGCAATTTGTTCCGAACGCGCAGGCGGCGTTTCTGGAACAGGTCTTTTTTGCTGTTTGCCATTTTTTGCGCCCTTACTTCTTCTTGCCTTCTTTGCGGAAGACGAACTCACCCTTGTAGCGGATGCCTTTGCCCTTATAGGGCTCGGGCTTGCGCCACGCGCGGATATTCGCCGCCACCTGACCAACCAGTTGCTGGTCGATACCTTCGACGGTGATCTCGGTCGGCTTCGGGGCGGTCACGGTGACCCCCTCGGGCACGTCATAGATCACATCATGGCTGAGACCGAGCGCCAGTTTCAGGGAATTGCCCTGCATCTGTGCGCGATAACCGACGCCCTGGATCTCCAGCTCTTTCTTGAAGCCGTCGGTCACCCCGGTCACCAGATTGGCGACCTGGGTGCGAGACATGCCCCATTGCTGACGGGCGCGTTTTGATTTCCCACGCGGGGTCACCATCACGGCATTGTCTTCCACGGTAAGCGTCACATCGTCGGTTGCGGTGAAGCTGCGGGTGCCCTTCGGGCCCTTCACTTCGACGGTCTGGCCGGAGACCGAGGCACTGACGCCTGCGGGCAGCTCAACCGGTTTTTTCCCAATACGAGACATTTCCGGACCTCCCTAGAATACGGTGCAGAGCACTTCGCCGCCAACATTGGCGCCGCGTGCAGCTGCATCCGACATCACGCCCTTGGACGTGGAGACGATGGAAACACCCAGGCCCTGACGGACCTGCGGAATGTCACCCACGCTCATGTATACGCGCCGCCCAGGCTTGGACACGCGCTTGACTTCGCGGATCACCGGGGTGCCTTCGTAATATTTCAGGCTGATGTCAAAGGCCGGGTGGCCGTTGACATCGGTCGACGGCTCGTAGCCGCGGATATAGCCCTCGTCCGCCAAGACATCCAGAACCCAACCGCGCAGTTTGGACGCGGGGGTGGACACGATGGATTTGCCGCGCATCTGACCATTTCGGATGCGGGTCAGCATATCACCGATAGGATCGTTCATGATAACTCCTCCTTACCAGCTAGACTTGACCATGCCGGGGATCTGACCGTCCGAGGCCAGGTCCCGCAGCTTGATACGCGACATTTTCAGCTTGCGGTAATACGCCTTGGGGCGACCGGTCAGCTGGCAACGGTTATGCAGCCGGGTGGCCGAGCTGTTGCGGGGCAGTTTTGCCAGCTTCAGGCGCGCCTTGAAACGCTCTTCCATCGGCAGGTCTCGATCGCTCGCGATTTCCTTCAGCGCGGCCCGCTTGGTGGCATATTGCGCCACCAGCTTCGCGCGCTTCAACTCGCGTTCGATCATTGCTTTCTTAGCCATGTCTTTCGTCCTCTCCGCGGATCAGCTGTTGAAGGGCATGTTGAATTCCTTCAACAGCGCCTTTGCTTCCGCGTCGGTATTCGCGGTGGTGGTGATCACAATATCCATGCCCCAGTTCTCATCGACCTTGTCGAAGTCGATCTCGGGAAACACGATATGCTCCTTCATGCCCATGGCATAGTTGCCACGGCCGTCAAAGCTCTTGCCCGAAACGCCGCGAAAGTCGCGGACGCGGGGCAATGCGACTGTGATCAGACGATCCAGGAATTCATACATCCGGTCGCCGCGCAGGGTTACCTTGGCACCAAGCGGCATTTCTTCCCGAACGCGGAAGCCCGCGATGGATTTCTTTGCCTTGGTGGTCAGGGCTTTCTGGCCGGCAATCAGCGTCAGGTCTTGCTGGGCGGATTTGGCTTTCTTGCTGTCACGAACGGCCGCGGCCCCGCAGCCGATATTCAGGACAACCTTGTCCAGGCGCGGGATCATCATGTCGTTGGCATAGCCGAACTGCTCTTTCATGACCGCGCGGATGCGGTCCTTGTAATCGGCCTTCAGGCGCGGCGTGTAATTTGCGGTATCAAGCATCAATCACATCCCCCGTGGTTTTCGCGAAACGCACTTTCTTGTCGCCTTCCATGCGGAAACCCACGCGCGTTGCTTTGCCATTGCCATCCAGCAGCGCCAGATTGCTCAGCGCAATCGGCATCGCCTTGGGCAGACGGCCGCCCTGATCGCTTTGCGACTGTTTGGTGTGACGGATGGCCATGTTGATGCCATCGACCACGGCCTTGCCGGATTTGGGATCGACCGAGGAAATGGTGCCCTCTTTGCCCTTGTCCTTGCCGGCCAGCACGACGACCTTGTCGCCGGATTTCAGTTTCGCAGCCATGTCACAGCACCTCCGGGGCGAGCGAGATGATCTTCATGAAGTTCTTGGCGCGCAATTCACGAACCACCGGCCCGAAGATCCGGGTGCCGATAGGTTCGTTGGCATTGTTCAGGATAACGGCCGCGTTGGTGTCGAACTTGATGGCAGTGCCATCTTCACGGCGAACTTGCTTTGCGGTGCGCACGACAACGGCCTTGCGGACGTCCCCCTTCTTCACGCGGCCGCGTGGGATGGCTTCCTTCACCGAGACGACGATAACGTCACCAACAGAGGCGTATCTACGCTTGGAACCACCCAGGACCTTGATGCACTGAACACGGCGAGCGCCGCTATTGTCAGCAACATCCAGATTGGTCTGCATCTGGATCATATGGTTTCTCCCGACCTGTGGGGGGGCTCAGATAGGCCCTGCTTCCCCGCGGTTTCGATTAAACCGGGTGTGAACGCCTTCAGGAGGCGATCACCTCCCAGCGTTTCGTTTTCGACATGGGGGCACATTCCTGGATACGGACCGTATCCCCCACCTTGAAAGCGTTCTTCTCATCATGCGCCCGGTATTTCTTGGACTTACGAATGGTCTTCTGCATCACCGGGTGCTTGAAACGGCGTTCAACCGATACGGTGACGGTCTGTTCATTGGCGTCGCTGGTCACGGTGCCTGTCAGGATGCGTTTGGGCATGGGCTCAGGCCTCCGATTGCGCAGCTTCGGCTGCTTTTTGGTTCAGGATCGTTTTGACACGGGCGGCATCGCGGCGGACGCTGCGCATGCGGGCGGTATTTTCCAACTGGCTGGTGGCCTGCTGGAAGCGGAGGTTGAAGGCCTCCTTTTTCAGATTGGCAAGCTCTTCCCGGAGCTGGTCCGGTGTCTTGTCACGCAGTTCATGGGCGTTCATGCGCCTTTTCCTTTTCGACAATCACCAGAAGGCGCCTCATTCGTGAGGGTGACCTCTGATCTGGTGGTTATATGACAAACGACGAATCCCCGGGGCGAACCCGGGGACACATGCGATGCCGCTCTATAGGGGAGGTGAGGGATGGGGGCAAGGGGGAAGTTGGAGGTCTATCTGCTTGATGCCCACCCCTTGTATCACAAACTTGATGTTTGCCATACATACCGCCATGTATGGCAAACATCAAGTTTGTGATACATAACATGATCAACCGACACAGTGGTATTGGGCAAGCGGCCTATAGCGACCTCCTTCGTATCCTGAAGGATGACGCAATGTCGAATATTGTCGGGACACCAAGACTCGAAAAACGGGGAAACCGCTCATACTGGTATGCCGATCGGCGCATTGGGCAAGAAAAGCGAAAAACCTACCTCGGGGAAGACAGCCCCGAAATTCGTGAACAGATTGGGCGACAGGCCGATATTGCCGAGCAATCGAAGAAACGGCGTAAGGAACGCGGGCGTTTGGTTCGGGTGCTGCGGGCCGAAGGATATGCTGGCACAGGCGATCACACCGGACCGCTCCTTGCGGCAATGTCCAAAGTCGGGGTATTCCGTCTGGGGGGAACTCTTGTCGGAACAAACGCCTATCGCCTCTACGAGGGCGAGCTTGGAATTCGATTTCCCGCCGATGAATTAGCTCTCACCGGCGATGTCGATGTCGCGCAATTCGAAAAATTGTCCTTTGCCCTGCAAGACCGGGTGGAACCGTCATTACAAAAGGCATTTGCACAGCTCGATTTCCAGGAATTGCCGGGCTTGGAACCAGGCAGAAATTGGCACTGGCGGCAAGGAAGCGGGACCACGACAATAGAATTTCTTACAGCCTCTTTTGCGGAAGATGAGGGTTTTCGCGAACTCCCCGCGCTAGGCGTTTCCGCGCGCGCATTGCACCACCTCGATTATCTTCTGATTGAACCGATACAGGCCGCGGTGATCTATAGGTCAGGAATTCTCGTGCAGATCCCACGTCCAGAACGCTTTGCGATCCACAAACTGATTGTTGCGGATCGCCGCCGGGGTGGTGACAGTTCCGACAAGTCCCGGAAAGACCGAGCTCAAGCCGCATTCCTGATTTCACATCTTGCCGAAGACCGCCCCGACGATTTATCTGAAGCGTATGAAGAAGCGCTTGGGCGCGGTGCCAAATGGCGCAAGAGGATTGAGGCGTCACTTAGGCTGCTTCCGGAAACCCGTTCGAAAATTGAGGCTCTGGATACCCGATGATCTGATCGCAGGGGCTGATCGTCAACCCCCCTCGCCCTTCGCCGCAGCCTGCGCTATCACCCCGATCATGACCCAGATCTCCTCACTCTTCGTGACCCGCCTCTACCACGCCGCTCTGTCCGAGCTTGGCAAACCCATCGACATGGAGGAACTTGCAGCCTCCTGCTGGTCCATCGCCGAGGATGACGAGGCCGGGCAGAGCTGGTGCGCGGAAAACGGCTATCCCGGCTATACCTCCTACGCCTCACTGACCGACCTGCCCTGGCGGTTCCCGGTATTCAAATCCCTGAAAAAGACGCTCAACAAACATGTCGCGGCGTTTGCGGAGGATCTCGAATTCGACCTCGACGGGCGCAAGCTCAAGCTGGAGGATCTCTGGATCAACATCCTGCCCGAGGGCGGCACCCATTCCTCGCATATCCACCCGCATTCGGTGATCTCGGGCACCACTTATGTTGCCATGCCCAAAGGTGCCAGCGCCCTGAAACTGGAAGACCCGCGTTCGGCCCGGATGATGGCCGCCCCCGCCCGCAAAAAAGACGCGCGCGAAGAAATGCGGACCTTCATCTACGTGGCACCGGAGGTCGGCGATGTGCTGCTCTGGGAAAGCTGGCTGAGGCATGAAGTGCCGATGAACATGGCGCAAGAGGATCGGATTTCGGTGAGTTTCAACTACGGGTGGGGGTAAGGGCGGTAGTGGGCAGTTCTGCCCACCCGACCTGTTCCATCCCGGATGATCACCTTGACCCGCCCCATGAACCGCCCCTGGGCATCTGTTGCGAGCCCGACCGGATCAACCGGCTTCAGCTCCGATAATCATCGATCAGAACGCTTGGCTTGGCGAATTGTTCCAAATCTTCCTGATCCCTGATCAAGACCTTGTTGCCCGTCACCTCGACCCCATAGGGCTTCAGGCTCTTGATCGCGCGGCTCATGTTTTCCGGTGTCATGCCTAGCGCCGAGGCCAGGCGGCGTTTTTCGGTATGCAGAATGAACTCAGGCCCGCCGCCTTCGCGCTTTTGCTGGCGCAGCAGGTAGTTGGCCAGCCGTTCCACCGACGTGCGCAGCTTCAGATCTTTGGTGTTCTTGACGACGGAACGGTAGCATTGCGCCAGTTCTGCCACGATCGCGCGCGCAAAACCGGAATCGACATCGAACACCTCCCGCACATCCGAGGATGGCAACAAAACGATGCGGCTTTTTTCCAATGTGCGGGCCGACATCAGGTAAGGCGCGTCCCTGATCGTGGCCGCAAGGATGAACGAGGAGACCGGCCAGACCGTTGCCATCGTCGTTTCGCGCCCGTTCCAACCCGAAAACAGCTCGACCGAACCACTGATGACGATATGCAGAAAATCGCTCGGGTCGCCTTCCGAGATCAGTTCAATCATCGGTGGGAAATTCTGCACATATGACCCCCGCATCAACTGTTCGTAATGCATGTCTTCCATGCCCGCGAACACGTCGAGCGTCCGGATGTGCCCATGTTCCGACTCAAGCATGGCGTGATCAACCCCTTTCCACTGCGGTTGATATTTATCAAGCGAGATCTCGGGCATTGTCAATCCCGCGGGCACCCATCCCCGGGCAGGGGCTTGCAGATGCCATGCGCCGATCATGACATCCTTGCCCGCAGCCATTATTTCTTGGCGTTTTCCGTATTTCTTGACCTAGATCAACTTTTTTCTCGAACAGGTGCCGCAACGCTTTCCCCAGAAAAAAACAACGCAGAGAACAATCTGCCCGGGACCCCGAGGAAAAACGATGGAACTGGAATGCAAAGCTACAGGTCACTGGCGCAAAATCGCCAGCGCGAAGCTGGCCCAGATCCGGATCGACGCTTCTTGCGGCTTCCCTCCACATTACCAGCCTGTTGGCTTCTATCTCTAGGAAGGACAGAGAATGCACAATATCGAGGGCGTTTCGTCCGGAGATCAGTATCGTGCTCTAGGGTTGAGCACCCTTGCGTTTACGGTCTGCTTCGCGGTTTGGACAATTTTTTCTATTATCGGCGTTCAGATCAAACAGGATCTCGGCTTGTCCGAAACCCAGTTCGGACTGCTGGTCGCAACCCCGGTTCTCACCGGCTCGTTGAGCCGGATATTTCTGGGGGTCTGGACCGACCAGTATGGTGGGCGGATCATGTTGCCGCTGCAGATGCTGATCACTGCGGTATCGGTCTGGCTGCTGGCGTCGGTCCAAACCTACGCCATTTTCCTGGTCATCGCGCTTGGGCTCGGCCTGGCCGGTGGCTCTTTCATCATCGGTATTGCCTATGTTTCGCGCTGGTTCGAGGCTGAACGCCAGGGCACAGCGCTGGGAATTTTCGGGGCCGGCAACGTCGGTGCCGCCGTCACCAACTTCGGGGCACCGTTCCTGCTGTTGGCCGTCGGCTGGGAAGACACCGCCCGCATCTACGCGGTGGTTCTCGTCATCATGGCGGTTATTTTCTTCATCTTCGCCAAAGAAGATCCGGTTCGGGCGGAACAGAAGAGGACCGGGGCCAAACCGGTTTCTGCCGCCAAGCAGCTTGAGCCACTCAAAGACATCCAGGTCTGGCGCTTTGCCACCTATTACTTTTTCGTCTTTGGTGCCTTTGTGGCCTTCGCATCCTTCCTGCCGCGCTACTATGTCGGCGCTTACGAAGTATCCCTGGCCGCGGCCGGTGTATTCGCCGGGCTCTATTCGCTGCCCGGCTCGGTCTTCCGTGCGCTCGGCGGCTGGATGTCCGATGTCTGGGGCGCGCGTTTCGTGATGTATCTCACCTTCATCGTGTCGCTCGTCGTTCTTTTCATCATGAGCTATCCGGAAACGACCTATATCGTGGAAGGTATCCCGGCTGCCGACGGCACCCCCAATCTGATCGAGTTCAGCTTCGGAATTCCGCTCTACTTCTTTGTGTTCCTGACCGTGATCCTGGGGTTTGTGATGAGCCTCGGCAAGGCGGCCGTCTACAAGCACATCCCGGTCTATTTCCCGCATAATGTGGGGGCTGTCGGCGGCCTGGTCGGGATGATCGGCGGGCTTGGTGGCTTCGTGTTGCCAATCTCCTTCGGGATCCTGCTGGACGTGTTTCAGGTCTGGTCGGTTGTCTTCATGCTGATGTTTGTCATCGTTGCCGTCAGCACGATCTGGATGCATGTCGCAATCCGCAAAATGGAGCGCGCACGTCATCCGGGCCTCAGAGATGAGAGATACCTCTCGGATGTGCCCGAGGCACCTTTGCCGAAACCCACCGAGGATGCCGCCGAAGCACCCTCAGCGAAAGGCACGCAATCCGCACGATAACAACACAATGACGGTGGGCCGCGCGAGGCGGTCCACCCCACCCTCATTCTCGAGGAGAGAAAAATGGGACAAGACCTAAGAAACTATACGCCGGACGATGAAGCCTACTGGGCCTCTACCGGCAAGAGAATTGCGAACCGCAATCTCTGGATTTCCATTCCATCGCTCCTGTGCGGCTTCGCAGTATGGCTTTACTGGGGGATCATCACCGTTCAGATGATCAACCTGGGCTTCGATTTCGAACGCTCCGAGCTGTTTACCCTGGCTGCGATCGCAGGCCTTACCGGTGCCACGCTGCGTATTCCGTCGACCTTCTTTATTCGCATTGCGGGCGGGCGAAACACCATCGTCTTTACCACCGCGCTCCTGATTATCCCGGCCTCGCTGGCAGGTTTCGCGCTGCAGGATCCGAACACGCCGCTCTGGTGGTTCCAGGTCCTGGCCTTCCTCTCGGGGATCGGTGGCGGTAACTTCTCGTCCTCGATGTCGAACATCTCGTTCTTCTTTCCGAAGAAAATCCAGGGCTACGCCCTTGGCATGAACGCTGGCTTGGGCAATTTCGGCGTCACCACGATGCAGATCGTGATCCCGCTGGTGATGACCTTCGGCCTGTTCGGTGGCGAATCGAGGATCCTGGAAAACACGTCCGGCACGTTCTTTGCCCGCATCCCGGCCGGGGCCGAGACCTATATTCAGAACGCCGGTTTCATCTGGCTGGTGGCTCTGGTCCCGCTGGTGGTCATTGGCTGGATAGGTATGAACAACATCCGTGACGAACATGTCAGCCCCGATATTCCGTCGCCACTGGGCGCGTTCGGCATCATCTCCTTCATGCTGCTCATCGGGTTCGCCACTGCGGCCTTCGGTCTGTGGCTGATGCTGCCTGCAAGCGTGGGCGGCTCCGGCTTTGATGTTTCCAAGTGGATCGTGCTGCCCGTCGTCATCGCGCTGACGGTCTTCCTGCTGAAACTGATCCCCGGGCAGGTCGGTCAGAATCTGACCCGCCAATACAAGATCTTCGGCAACAAGCACACCTGGGCGATGACGGTCATCTACATTATGACCTTTGGCTCGTTCATCGGCTATTCGGCTGCGCTGCCGCTGACCATCAAGGTGGTGTTCGGCTTTCAGCACATCATGGTTGACGGGGTATTGACCCATGACGTGGCCAACCCGGACGGTCCGTCGGCCCTGATGTTTGCCTGGATGGGGCCCTTCATCGGCGCGCTGATCCGTCCGATTGGCGGCATGATGGCCGACAAGCTTGGCGGGGCCCGCGTGACGCAATGGATCTCGATCGTCATGGTCATCTCGGCGCTCGGTGTGGCCTACTTTATCCAGGCTGCCTATGCCTCGGAAACTCCGCAGGACTTCTTTGTGCCCTTCCTGGTGCTCTTCCTGATCCTGTTCGCGGCCACCGGTATCGGTAACGGATCCACGTTCCGGACCATCGCTGTTGCCTTCAACAAGGAACAGGCTGGCCCGGTGCTTGGCTGGACGGCTGCGGTGGCCGCTTACGGTGCCTTCATCATTCCCAAAGTGTTCGGGGAACAGATGGGCGCCGGCACCCCGGAATACGCGCTTTATGGCTTCGCGGCCTTCTATGGGGTCTGCATCGTCATCAACTGGTGGTTCTACCTGCGCCCCGGCGCATACATCAAGAACCCCTGAATTCACTCTCAGCCTGCCCGGAATCATTTTCGGGCAGGCATCGACAACCCCTTAGGGAGCAAGAAACATGAGCCACCTGCTCGACAGATTGAATTTCCTCCAGTCAAAGACACTGGAAAAGTTCTCGAATGGACATGGGCAAGTGACCCGTGAGAACCGCGATTGGGAAGACACCTATCGCAACCGCTGGCGGCACGACAAGGTCGTGCGCTCGACCCATGGGGTGAACTGCACCGGGTCGTGCAGCTGGAAGATCTACGTCAAATCCGGCATCGTGACCTGGGAAACGCAACAGACGGATTATCCGCGCACCCGCCCCGACCTGCCCAACCATGAACCGCGCGGGTGTGCCCGCGGGGCCAGCTATTCCTGGTATCTCTATTCCGCCAACCGGGTGAAGAACCCGCTGATCCGCGGCAAACTGATGCGGGTCTGGCGCAAGATGCGCGAAACCATGACCCCGGTTGAAGCCTGGACCGCGATCCAGAACGATCCGATCATTCGCGCCTCCTATGTCGAGACCCGCGGCAAGGGCGGTTTCGTGCGCGCCAGCTGGGATGAGGCGACCGATATGATCGCCGCCGCCAACGCCTATACCGCGAAAACCTATGGCCCCGACCGGATCTTCGGCTTCTCGCCGATCCCGGCCATGTCGATGGTCAGCTACGCCGCCGGGTCGCGCTACCTGTCGCTGATGGGCGGCGTGTGCATGTCGTTCTATGACTGGTATTGCGATCTGCCGCCGGCCTCGCCGATGACATGGGGCGAACAGACCGACGTGCCCGAAAGCGCCGACTGGTATAATTCCGGCTATCTTTTGCTGTGGGGCTCGAATGTGCCGCAGACCCGCACGCCGGACGCGCATTTCTATACCGAGGTGCGTTACAAGGGCACCAAATCCGCCGTCATCTGCCCCGATTATTCCGAGGCCGCCAAATTTGGCGATGTCTGGCTGAACGCCAAGCAGGGCACCGATGCCGCGCTGGGAATGGCCTTTGGCCATGTCATCCTGCGCGAGTTCCACCTGGACCGTCAGGCCGAGTATTTCGAGGAATACACCCGCAAATATTCCGATTTCCCGATGCTGGTGAGGATCGATGAAAAGGACGGCCGCTTTGTGCCGGGCCGGTTCCTGCGGGCCGATGATCTGGATGGCAAACTGGGCGAAGACAACAACCCGGAATGGAAAACCGTCGCGCTGGACGAGACAACGAACAGCCTGGTCGCGCCCAATGGCTCTGTCGGATACCGATGGGGCGAGGATGGCGAATGGAACCTGGAGGAACGCGCCGGCAAGGCCGATACGCATCTGAAGATGAGCCTGGTTCTGGACGAAGATCACGATGCCGTCCTGGGCGTGGATTTTCCCTATTTCGGCGGCGAAGCGACCGAAGCATTTGCCACCGATGCCAGCCATCCCGATGTGCTGACGCGGAACATCCCGGTGAAAACAGTCCAGACCGCCGAAGGTGAGATCAAGGTTGCCACGGTCTTTGACCTTTTCTGCGCCAATTACGGCCTGGATCGCGGGCTTGGTGGCGATTGGGTCACTGATGATTACGCCGACGAGATGCCGGGCACGCCGGCCTGGGCTTCGAAAATCACCGGTGTTCCGGCCGATAAGATCATCCATGTCGCCCGTGAATTCGCGCAAAACGCCGAGACGACCAAAGGCAAGTCCATGGTCATCATCGGGGCCGCGATGAACCACTGGTATCACATGGACATGAACTATCGCGGCGTCATCAACATGTTGGTGATGTGCGGCTGTGTCGGGCAATCGGGCGGTGGCTGGGCGCATTACGTGGGCCAGGAAAAGCTGCGCCCGCAAACCGGCTGGCAGCCGCTGGCCTTCGCGCTGGACTGGAACCGCCCGCCGCGGCACATGAACTCCACCTCGGCCTGGTATGCCCATACCGACCAGTGGCGTTATGAGACCCTGGAGGCCAAGGAAATCCTCAGCCCGACTGCCCCCGATGGCGATTGGGACATCAGCCTGATCGACTATAATATTCGCGCCGAACGCATGGGCTGGCTGCCCTCGGCCCCGCAGCTGAAAACCAACCCGCTGGAGGTCGCCAAAGCGGCCAAGGCGGCGGGCAAGGAGATCCCGGCCTATGTGGCCGAGCAGCTGAAATCCGGCGAACTGGAAATGTCCTGCGAGGACCCCGATGATCCGGCGAACTGGCCGCGCAATCTCTTTGTCTGGCGCTCCAACCTGCTCGGATCTTCCGGCAAGGGGCACGAATATTTCCTCAAGCACCTGCTTGGCACCGATCACGGCGTCATGGGCAAGGATCTGGGCCAAGACGGCGCGCAATTGCCGAAAGAGGCGAAATGGCACCCCGACGCGCCACGCGGCAAGCTGGACCTGCTGGTGACCATCGACTTCCGCATGTCCACCACCTGTGTCTATTCCGACATCGTTCTGCCAACCGCCAGCTGGTATGAAAAGGACGACATGAACACGTCGGATATGCACCCGTTCATCCACCCGCTTCAGGCAGCGGTTGATCCGGCCTATGAAAGCAAATCCGACTGGGAGATCTTCAAGGCGATCGCCAAGAAGGTGCAGCAGGTCGCGCCGGAAATTCTGGGCGTCGAGACCGACATCGTGGCCCTGCCCATCCTGCACGACACCCCGGCCGAGATTGCGCAGGATCAGGTGAAGGACTGGAAGAAGGGCGAATGTGATCTGATCCCCGGCAAGACGGCACCGAACTATATCGCCGTGGAGCGCGATTACACCAAGATCTATGACCGCTTCACCGCGCTTGGGCCGCTGATGGACAAGCTTGGCAATGGCGGCAAGGGCATCGCCTGGAACACCCAGACCGAGATCGACAATCTGGGCGCGCTGAACGGCGTGCAGCTGGATGGCTCGGCCGCTGGTCGGCCCAGGATCGACACGGCGATTGATGCCTGCGAGGTCATCTTGATGCTGGCCCCGGAAACCAACGGCGAAGTGGCGGTGAAAGCATGGCACGCGCTGGAAAAGGCCACCGGGCGCAAACATGCCCATCTGGCTGAAGGCGAACATCACAACAAGATCCGCTTTCACGACATTGCGGCGCAGCCCCGCAAGATCATCTCCAGCCCGATATGGTCGGGGATCGAGTCCGAGAAAGTCAGCTATAACGCCGGCTATACCAACGTGCATGAACTGATCCCGTGGCGCACGTTGACAGGGCGCCAGCAGCTTTATCAGGATCACCTGTGGATGCGTGCCTTTGGCGAAGGGTTGATGAGCTACCGGCCTCCGGTTGATCTCAAGACCATCACCAAGGACGTGCAGGATGCGGGCGACACTTTGGTGCTGAACTTCATCACGCCGCACCAGAAATGGGGCATCCATTCCACCTATTCCGACAACCTGCTGATGCTGACGCTGAACCGCGGCGGCCCGGTGGTCTGGCTTAGTGAAAATGACGCCAAATCGGTGGGCATCGTCGATAATGACTGGATCGAGGCCTATAACGTGAACGGCGCGTTGACGGCGCGGGCTGTGGTCAGCCAGCGCATCAAGGATGGCACCGTGTTCATGTATCACGCGCAGGAAAAGATCGTGAACACGCCCGGATCCGAGAAAACCGGGCATCGCGGCGGCATCCACAATTCGGTAACCCGGACCACGTTGAAACCCACCCATATGATCGGCGGCTATGCCCAGCAATCCTATGGCTTCAACTACTATGGCACGGTCGGATCAAACCGGGACGAATTCGTTGTGGTCCGCAAGATGCGCAAGATCGACTGGCTCGACAATGAAGAACCCCAAACGGAGGCAGCCCAATGAAAGTTCGCGCACAAATCGGCATGGTGCTGAACCTCGACAAATGCATCGGGTGCCATACATGCTCTGTCACCTGCAAGAACGTCTGGACCAGCCGCGACGGTGTCGAATACGCCTGGTTCAACAATGTCGAGACAAAACCCGGCACCGGCTATCCCACCGACTGGGAAAACCAGGCGCGCTGGAATGGTGGCTGGGAACGGACAAAACGCGGCAAGCTGCAGCCCAAGCAGGGCAACAAGTGGCGCATCCTGTCCAATATCTTCGGCAATCCCGACCTGCCCGAGATCGACGATTATTATGAGCCGTTCGATTTCGACTATGACCACCTGAAATCCGCGCCTGAATCCAAGGCGTTCCCCACCGCACGACCCCGTTCCATAATCACCGGGGAACGGATGCAGAAGATCGAAAAGGGCCCCAACTGGGAAGAAATCCTGGGTGGTGAGTTCGAGAAACGTTCCGAGGATTACAATTTCGAAGGCATCCAGAAGCAGATCTATGGTGAATATGAAAACACCTTCATGATGTATCTGCCGCGTCTGTGCGAACATTGTCTGAACCCGACCTGCGTGGCTTCCTGCCCGTCAGGCGCGATCTACAAGCGCGAGGAAGACGGCATTGTCCTGATCGATCAGGAAAAATGCCGCGGCTGGCGGATGTGTGTCTCGGGCTGCCCCTATAAAAAGGTCTATTACAACTGGTCCACCGGCAAATCCGAGAAATGCACCCTGTGCTATCCGCGTATCGAAAGCGGCAACCCCACGGTCTGCTCGGAAACCTGCGTCGGGCGCATCCGGTATCTGGGTGTCATGCTCTATGACGCCGACAAGATCGCAGAGGCGGCCAATGCACATGACACCACCGACCTTTATGATGCGCAACTGGGCGTGTTTCTGGACCCCAACGACCCCGAAGTGATCAAGGCCGCCGCGCGCGATGGCGTGCCGCAGGACTGGATCAAATCGGCGCAGGCCAGCCCGATCTGGAAAATGGCGATGGAGTGGAAAGTCGCCTTTCCGCTGCATCCGGAATACCGGACCTTGCCGATGGTGTGGTATATCCCGCCGCTTTCCCCGATCCAGAATGCCGCCGAAGCCGGAGCAATCAGCTCCAATAACGGCATGCCCGATGTGCGCGACCTGCGTATCCCGCTGAAATACCTGGCCAACATGCTGACAGCAGGCGACGAGGAACCGGTGGCACACGCGCTGGAACGAATGCTGGCAATGCGCGCCTATATGCGGTCGAAAACCGTGGAAGGCGTGATTGACGAAGGCATCGCCGAAAAGGTCGGCCTGAGCGGTCGGATCATCGAGGACATGTACAAGATCATGGCCCTTGCCGATTACGAGGACCGCTTTGTCATCCCCACCACGCATCGCGAACAGGTCGAGGAAGCCTATGACCTGAAGGGCGGCTGCGGGTTCACCGATAGCAATGGCTGTTCAACCGGCATCTCTGGCGGTTCGCTGTTTGGCGGGTCCAAGAAACCCCTGAAAATGCCGACGGAGGCGATGTGATGACCCTGCATTTGCAAGACCGCACACTGAAGGCACTGTCGCTGCTCCTGAGCTACCCGACGCGGGAACTTCAGGAGGCGATGCCGGAAATCGGCGGCGTGCTGGCCTCTGAAACCCGGCTGACGGCGGCGGCGCGCAGGGATCTGCGCCCGCTGGTCGATGCCCTGACCAGCGCCGACATCTACGACCTGCAGGAACAGTTCGTGATGCTGTTCGATCGCTCGCGCACCCTGTCGCTCAACCTGTTTGAGCATGTCCACGGTGAAAGCCGCGACCGCGGCGGCGCGATGGTCAGCCTTGTCGAAACCTACCGCGCGGCGGGGTTCGATCCCGCCACATCCGAACTGCCAGATCACCTGCCGGTGCTTCTGGAGTTCCTGGCCACGCAACCCTTCGTCGAGGCCAGGGATACTTTGGCGGACGCGGCCCATATCTTCGAGGCGCTCGTAACCCGGCTGGACCGGCGCGAGAGCCATTATGGTGCCGTGTTCGCCGCTCTTTTGCAGCTTTCGGGCGCAAAGGTGGACGAAAGCGCGGTGGCCGAGCTGCTGGAGCAGCCCGATGACGACCCCACCGATCTGGAGGCCCTCGATGAGGTTTGGGAGGAAAGCGAAGTCGTCTTCGGCCCCGACCCCAATGCAGGCTGTCCGCAGGTTCGCGACATGCTTGCGAAAATGGATGAACCCGTCACGCGCCGTCCCGGCGTTGCTGCCGAATAACGGAGGCTCGGATGAACAACTTCTTCTTTGGGATCTACCCCTATATCGCGCTGTCGGTGATGCTGATCGGCACCATCGCACGCTATGAACGCGACCCCTTTACCTGGAAATCCTCGTCAAGCCAGTTGCTGCGCCGCAAGCAACTGATCCTGGGATCGGTTCTGTTCCATATCGGCATTCTGGTGATCTTCCTTGGCCATCTGATCGGCCTACTGACCCCGATCAGCCTGTTTCACGCGCTGGGCGTGAGCAACGAGTTCAAGCAGACGCTGGCGGTCATTGCCGGCGGTATCGCCGGGGTGATGGCGCTGATTGGCGGCGGCATGCTGTTTCACCGCCGCTGGACCGACCCGCGCATCCGCGCCACCTCCAGTTTTGCCGATATCGCCATTCTGGCGCTGCTGCTGGCGCAGCTGGTGCTGGGCCTGGGCACGATTTTCGTGTCGATACAGCATCTGGACGGTGGCGAGATGGTCAAGTTCATGGCCTGGGCGCTCGGCATCATCACCTTTGACGGGCAGGCGGCCAGTTACATCGCCGAGGTGGCGCTGATCTTCAAGCTGCATATCGTCCTGGGTCTGACCATCTTTCTGGTTTTCCCGTTCACCCGCCTCGTGCACATGCTTTCGGCACCCGTGCGCTACCTGTGGCGGCCCGGTTATCAGGTGGTGCGCACGCGTCGCGATGCGTCCGCCCGGTCGGAGTAACCTAATATGAACAGTGCTCTTTTTCCCGAACTTGTGGTCAACGGTGAAACCGTTCCTCACACGGTCATCGCGGCGGAAACACAAAACCAGCCCGCGCCTGCGGGCAAACCGGGGATTGCCTGGCGCAAGGCGGCCAACGCGGTGGCCATCCGCACCCTTTTGTTGCAGGAGGCACGCGCCAAGGGGCTTGGCACCAAACCCGCCAAAGTCGGGCCAGGGCGTTTTGAAACCGAGGAGGAGGCCCTGATCCGGGGCCTTCTCGACATCGCCATAGACGTGGAACAACCGTCCGAGGACGCGATCCGCGCCGAATGGATGAAAGACCCGTCGAGATTTCGGTCTCCCCCCCTGTGGGAGGTTTCGCATATCCTGAGCGCCTGCGACCCGCGCGAAAAGGCCCGTGAAAAGGCCCTGGACCGTGCAACCGGATTGGCGGCAATCGCCCTGAAAACACCCAAAGGCTTCGCTGCATTGGCCGCCCAGCACAGCGATTGCGGTTCGAAATCGGCGGGCGGCACATTGGGCCAGCTTGGCCCCGGCGATACCGTGCCCGAGTTTGAGGCCGCGATCAGTGTCATGGCCGAGGGTGAGATCACAAAGACGCCGGTGCTGACGCGGCATGGCTATCATGTCATCCGGCTCGATGCGCTTGCCCCGGGTCAGGTTCTGCCCTTTGCCACCGTCAAGCCGCGCATTGCCGAGGCGATGGAAAAAGCCGCCTGGGCCCGCGCCGCGAAAGGCTTTGTCGCCGGGTTGGTTGCCAACTCGAAGATCACCGGTGCCGACCTCAAATCACCGGAGCTGCGGGCCGGGGTGTCATGACACGCAAGGGCGCAGGGCATCAGCGCGGTTCCACACTGGGCCCGACCGATCCGCGCCTTCTTGGCAATCCGTTGGATTTCATCGCCGAGGATCACCTGCGCGAACGTCAGGTCTGCGCTGAAATGGATCAGCTGGCGGGCACCCGGCCGCCGGATCTGGACCTGCTGGCCGATATCCTGAATTTTCTGACCGAGGAACTGCCAATGCATCTGGCCGATGAGGAACAGGACCTGTTTCCGATGATGATCCTGCGCTGCGACCCGGAAGACGAGATTGACCGCATCATTGCCCGGCTTCAGGCCGATCACGTGCATGCCAAGGCCGACACCGGTGATTTGACGCAGGCCCTGCGTGCCGCGCATGACGCGCGGGCCCCGATCAGCGCCAGCGCGATCGAAAAATTGTCCGATTTCGCAGGCAAGGCGCGGCACCATCTGATCCTTGAAAACGCCATTGTCCTGCCAATCGCCCGCAAACGCCTGAAACCGAGCGATCTGGATAGGATGCGCGCCAACATGATGGCCCGGCGCGGGCTGGACAGGATATTCGGGGGCATCTGATGCTGAACGACCTTTTACAACGCAATATTGAATGGTCGGCGGGGCGTCATGCCGATGAACCGGATTACTTCACGCGCCTCGCCACCCAACAAAGCCCGGAGTTCTTCTGGATCGGCTGTTCCGACAGCAGGGTGCCCGCCAATGTGGTCGCCGGCCTCGACCCGGGTGAGGTTTTTGTCCATCGCAATGTGGCAAATGTCATCCATTCCGCGGATATGAATTTTCTCAGCGCATTGGAATTCGCCGTCGATGCCCTGAATATCCGCGAAATCATCGTCTGTGGCCATTATGGCTGTGGCGGCGTCAAGGCCGCGACCGAAGACATGCCCCATGGTCTGGCGGATCACTGGCTGGAACCGATCCGCCGTCTGGCGCGTGCCTATGCGATTGATCTGGTGCAGCTGGTCGATAACGAGGCGCGGCGTGACAAACTGGCAGAGCTCAACGTCATCGAAGGCGTGCGCCGGGTCTCGGAAACGCCGATCATGCGGACCGCGTGGAAGCGCGGGGCCGATGTGAAAATTCACGGGCTGATCTACGGGCTGAAGGATGGGCTGCTGCGCAATCTTGAATGCAGCGTGGCCCGCGCCCATGGTGTGCAGGAGCGGACAGAATGACAGTTTTCGCACGATTGGACGACCCCGGCTGCGGCTGTGACACGGCCCGGGGGCTGGCCAGCATCGACCAGGCGCTGGAAAGGCTGCGTGCCCTGCCGCGCCGGGGCGGCAGGGTCGAAGAGGTCGCCCTTGCAGACGCCCCTGGCCGGGTGCTGGCACGGCCCGTGACGGCGCGGGCCAATGTGCCACCCTTTACCAGTTCAGCCATGGATGGCTACGCGCTGTGCAGCCGCGACCTTATCGGCCAGGGGCCGTGGGATCTGCCGGTCACGGCCCGAATTGCCGCAGGCGATTTCGGCACCGAACCGCTGGAACCGGGAACCGCCGCCCGGATTTTCACCGGCGGCGCGCTGCCGGCCGGGGCCGATGCCGTGATCATGCAGGAAGCCGTGACGGCCCGGCCCGGTTCCATCACGCTTGATGCCCGGCCTCGGCCCGGTCAGCATCTGCGCCAGATCGGCGATGACATGGGCGCAAGTGACGTGATCCTGCCCATGGGCCGCCGTCTGGGGGCCCGTGACATCGCGGCCTGTGCCGCATCGGGGCGCGCCAGCGTTTTTGTCCAGCCCGTCCTGCGCGTGGCCCTGTTGATGACCGGGACCGAGATTATCCCCCAGGATCAGGACCTGTTGCCGGGCCAGATCTGGGACGTTAACGGCCCGATGCTGACCGCGCTCTTGCATCGCCCGGGTAGCCGGATCATCGCCACCGCGCGCGCCGAAGATGACCGTGATGCCCTGTATGCGCAGTTGCAGGACCTGGCGTCGCGCGCCGATCTGATCGTCACCAGCGGCGGCATTTCCGTGGGTGACACCGATCTTGTCAAACCAACCTTGTTGGCGCTTGGCGGCACCATCGATCTGTCGGGTGTAGCCATCAAACCCGGAAAACCCGTCTCATTCGGCAGGCTTGGCGGGGCCATCTGGCTCGGCCTGCCGGGCAACCCGGTCTCGGCCTATGTGACCTGGCAGGTTTTCGGCACCGCCCTGCTGGACCACCTGACCGGCCGCACATCCCCGCCCGCGCGCCGCCATGTCGTGCTGTCCGAGCCGCTGAACCACCATCCCGGCCGCTGTGAGCTGCGCCCCGCAACCCTGACCGGCCATGATGCAATGGGCCGCGAAATGGTGCGCTTTGATGCCCGAACCCATTCGGCCCGTGTCGGCACGCTCTGCCATGCCGATGGGCTGATATTGATCCCGGCCGAAACCGACCTGTTGCAATCCGGCGACCTGATAGAATTTCTGCCCTTCGAGACCGAATAGAAAGCGAGATCCCCATGCAAATTGCCTGCACAATGGCCCCCGGCCGCGGCGATGCCGATCTGATGCTCGAAGGCGTCGCGCGCCAATTGCTGGCGCGTGGCATCCGGGTGTGCGGCACCGTTCAGATCAACTCGGAACGGCCCGATTGCGGACCGTGCGACATGGACATCCGGGTGCTGCCCGCAGGCCCGACGCTGCGGATCTCGCAAAATCTGGGAATGGCATCGCGTGGCTGCCGCCTGGACCCCGCGGCGCTGGAAACCGCCGTGGCGCTGGTCGAGGCAAGCCTGCGCGACGGGGCCGATATTCTGGTGATCAACAAATTCGGCAAACACGAGGCCGAGGGCCGTGGTTTTCGTGCCGCAATCGCGGAAGCGGTCGCCAAGGACATCCCGGTTCTGGTCGGGTTGAACACGCAAAACGCCGCCGCGTTCCACGACTTCGTCGGCGAGTTGGCCACCGAGATCGCCCCCATCCCCGAAATGTTGCTGGCATGGGCAACAGACGCAACCACCGCATCGGCCAAAGCAGCGTGACAAAGCACGTCTCGAAATAGCTGAGACAGGGTGCATCGCTTGATGCGTTGAAATCTGTGATTTCAGGCAGCGTCAGATGAGTCAGGTTTTCCGAGACGTGCCATAGCGACAATAGCTGCCCTTCGCGAACAGATCCTGCGGGTCGCGGCCAGCCAGAAGCTGATCCTAAGGCAATCTCAAGCTTTTCCGGTCGGGCACTCGTGCCGCACGCAGGGCGTCGCAATTGATGCCTTTCGTTTTTAACACCTGCGCAACCAGCGCCCGCATTCCCTGAATTTCCACCAACATACGGTCTGGCGAAAGCTTGAAGTGGTCACGAATGACTTCAAGCATCCCGTTCCCGTATTGCACGGAGCGCTGCCACTCGCTGCTCGGTCGGTGTGGTTAGTTCTTTCCCAGCATATCCTTCAGCACAACGTTGTCCAACATGGCATCCGCCAGCAAGCGTTTCAGCTTGGCGTTCTTGTCCGTGACGGCGCGCAGCTTTGCCGCATCCGACACCTCCAGCCAGCCATATTTCGACTTGAACTTCAGAACCTGCCCTTGCTGAGGCCATGCTTCCGGCAACCTCGACTGTCGGCATCCCGTTCGGCGTGGCCCTCGAACCGATAGCGGGCTCACACCTCACCCTGTGATCCTGCCCCCGTTTCACCGGACACCTAAGCGGTTTCGGTTTGGGCCCTTCGGAACTCGCGGGGCGAGCGCCATTTGAGGGCCGAGTGCGGGTGGTTTTCGTTATAGTCTTCGATCCAGCCTCCGATCAACTTGAGAA
>NZ_JBTUJH010000030.1:0-11655 GCF_058343375.1 Alterinioella sp. | reverse complement strand
GGTGGCGATCTCGGGCGCTCTGGCAGGGCGCAAGATCACGGCGCGCGATTCCGGCCCGCACGGGCTGTAACCCGCCGCATCCGCTTTCATCACCAAAACTTTTCAAAACAGATCGGGGGGTCGCATCGCGGCCCCCCATTTTTCACTATGCTCCGTCAAGGCCCGTTCAAGTGACGGTAATCGTGCCGGTCATGCCGGGATGAAAGACGCAGATATATTCAAATGTGCCGGCCGATGTCAGCGTGATCGAGCCGGATTCATTGCGGCCCAACAGGCCGGTGTCAAAGCTGCCATCGCGGGCCGTCGCGGTATGTGGCGCGCCGTCCAGATTGGTAAACACCACGGTATCGCCGACCGAGGCCTGCAAATTGACGGGATCATATTCAAAGCGTTCGATCGTGACCACATGGGTGGCGGCCTGGGCGCGGCTCACGCTCAGCGCCAGTGGCGTGGCAAGGATGGTGGCAATGGCGGCGCGGCGGGTCGTGTCGGTCATTTTACGGTTCTCCTGCTGGGTAGAGGCAAGATGGGGACGCCGCGCGCGCCTGTAAATATCTGTGGCCGCGCAGATCACGCCTTTGTGTGAATTGTCGCAAACCGAAGGCTGCATGACACCGAAAAGGCCCCCCGCGCCAATGCGGAGGGCCTTTATCTATCCCGTCAGAGTTGTGTTCGGATCAATCCATCGCCTTGAAGTTGAACTCGCCGCCTTGCCTGATGCCCGAGGGCCAGCGCGCGGTGACGGTCTTGGTGCGGGTATAGAACTTGAACGCATCCGGCCCGTGCTGGTTCAGATCGCCAAAGCCCGACTTCTTCCAGCCGCCAAAGGTATGATAGGCCAGCGGCACCGGGATCGGCACATTGATGCCGACCATGCCGATATTGATCCGGTTGGCGAAATCGCGCGCGGTGTCGCCGTCGCGGGTGTAGATCGCGGTGCCATTGCCATATTCATGGTCCATCGCCAGGCCGATGGCCTCCTCATAGGATGCCGCGCGCACGGTGCTCAGAACCGGGCCGAAGATCTCCTGGCGGTAGATATCCATATCGGGCGTCACATGGTCAAACAGATGCGGGCCGACAAAGAACCCATCCTCATAGCCTTGCAGGCTGAAGCCGCGGCCATCGACCACCAGTTCGGCCCCCTGATCGACGCCGCTCTGCACCAGCCGTTCGATATTGGCCTTGGCGGCGGCGGTGACCACGGGGCCATAATCGACATCATCGCCCGAGGTATAGGGGCCGACCTTCAGCGCCTCAACGCGGGGCACCAGTTTCTCGATCAGCCTGTCGGCGGTTTCCTCGCCGACCGGAACCGCCACCGAAATCGCCATGCAGCGTTCGCCGGCGGCACCATAGCCGGCCCCGATCAACGCATCGGCGGCCTGATCCAGATCGGCATCGGGCATGATGATCATGTGGTTCTTGGCCCCGCCAAAACATTGCGCCCGCTTGCCGTTGGCGGTGGCGCGGGAATAGATGTATTGCGCAATCGGGGTCGATCCGACAAAGGCCACCGCCTGCACCGTTTCATTGTCCAGGATCGCATCGACCGCTTCCTTGTCGCCATTGACGACCTGCAAGACGCCATCGGGCAGACCGGCCTCCTGGCACAGCGCCGCCAGCATCAAGGGCACCGACGGGTCGCGTTCCGACGGCTTCAGAATCATCGCATTGCCGCAGGCCAGCGCCGGGCCCATGCCCCAAAGCGGGATCATGGCGGGAAAGTTGAACGGCGTGATCGAGGCCACCACACCAAGCGGCTGACGCATCGAATACATGTCGATGCCGGGGCCGGCGCTGTCGGTGAACTCGCCCTTCAGCATCTGCGGCGCACCGATGCAATATTCGATCACTTCCAGCCCGCGCTGCACGTCGCCCCTGGCATCGGGGAAAGTCTTGCCATGTTCGCGGCTCAGCGCTTCGGCCAGCTTGTCCATGTCGCGGTTGATCAACCCGACCAGCGCCATCATCACACGGGCACGGCGCTGCGGGTTGGTGGCACCCCAGGCGACCTGCGCCTTGGCGGCATCGGCAATGGCGGCGTCGATTTCGGCGCTGCTTGCCAGCGCCACGCGCGCCTGCACTTCGCCGGTGGCGGGGTTGAAGACATCCGCCTGCCGCGCCGCCGCCCCGGGCACCTGCGCGCCATTGATCCAGTGACCGAGATTTTCCATGCCATATCCTCCAATTTCTGTTGCGCCAAGCATAGCCTTGCATTCCTGCACGAAAAAGAGACAATACTTCAAAACCATTTTGCATTTTCGCAAAGGCCACCGGGATGCCCAACTGGGATGACATGCGCATTTTCCTTGCCGTGGCGCGCGGCGAAAGCCTGTCGCGGGCAGGGCGCGTGCTGCGCATGGACCCGGCCACGGTGGGGCGCCGCATCGCCCGGCTCGAGGACAGGCTGGCCGCCACGCTGTTTGTGAAATCGCCGCAAGGCTACACCCTGACCGAGGCCGGCGCGCGCCTGCTGGAGCCCGCCGAACAGGCCGAAAGCGCGCTGGCCGCGGGCGTCGGGGCGGTGACCGGCGTGGGGGCGGCCCTGACCGGCGTGGTCCGCATCGGGGCCCCCGATGGCAGCGCCAATTTCGTGTTGCCGCAGGTCTGCGTGCAGATCCGGAAGGACAATCCCGATCTGGAGATCCAGATCCTGGCGCTGCCGCGGGTGGTCAACCTGTCCAAGCGCGAGGCCGATATGGCGATCACCGTCAGCCCGCCCGAAACCGGCCGCCTGACGGTGCAGAAAGTGGCCGATTACCACCTGCATCTGGCCGCCCCGGTCGAAATCGCCGATCAGATCACCGATCTTTCGGCGCTGAAAAACCGCCCCGTCATCGGCTATATCGCCGATATGATTTTCGACAAGGAGCTGGATTACCTCTCGGAACTGGGGGTCGGGCAGGTGCAACTGGCCTCCAATTCCTTCTCGGTGCAACTGATGTTGATGCGGGCCCGCGGCGGCGTCGGCATCGCCCATGATTTCGCCATGCCCTTCGCGCCGGAATTGCGGCTGATCCTGCAAGACCAGGTGTCGCTGACCCGGTCTTTCTACCTGGTGCGCCACGCCTCGGACCGGCGCTCCGAACGTCTGACCCGCTTTGCCGAGGCGTTGATCCAGGGCCTGCGCGCCGAAATATCTCGGCTGGAAGGGCAGGGCGCATGTCAATCTGGTTGATTTTCAAAGCCCCGCGCCTTGTCAGAGAAAAAATCCGTCAAACCAGTGGCACAGGATGAACGGGTCCTGACCCTAACGCCTTGACAGCCCGGCATTCTGGCGAAACGCTGATCACAGGCAATTTACCACCCGAGGGGACCAGATCATGCTCGTTCAGCAAATATTGAAAATGAAATCGGGCGAAGGTGTGGTGACGCTGGCACCGGGGTCGACGCTGGCCGATGCCGCCAAGCTTCTGTCGGACCGCAAATTCGGCGCCATCATCATCTCGCCCGATGGCGTGAAAGTGGCCGGCATCCTGTCGGAACGCGATATCGTGCGCGAACTGGGCACCCGCGGCCCTGAATGCATGGCCGATCTGGTCGATGACGTGATGACCTCGGAAATCGTCACCTGCACCCGCTCGGATGGATCAGGCGAAGTTCTGGCCAAGATGACCGCGGGCCGGTTCCGCCACATGCCGGTGATGGAGGGCGACGAGATGGTCGGATTGATTTCGATCGGCGATGTCGTCAAGGCGCAGCTGGCCGAACTGGCGATGGAAAAGGAAGCGCTGGAAAGCATGATCAAGGGGTTCTGAACCCCGGCCCGGCACCCGCCGCCCGCGCGCCCCACCCCTCGAAGCCCCCAATGCGGAGCCTTCCCCGATGCGTATTGCCCTCTATCCCGGCACTTTCGACCCGATCACACTTGGCCATGTCGATATCATCCACCGCGCCTGCAAGCTGGTTGACAAGCTGGTGATCGGCGTGGCCATCAACCGCGACAAGGGGCCCCTGTTCAGCCTTGAAGAACGCCTGGCCATGGTCGAGGCCGAATGCGACGCGCTGTCGCGTGCCACCGGCACAAGGATCGTGGCCCACCCGTTTGAAAACCTGCTGATTGATTGCGCCCGCGATGTCGGGGCGCAATTCATCGTGCGCGGCCTGCGCGCCATGGCCGATTTTGAATATGAATTTCAGATGGTGGGGATGAACCGCAAGATGGATCCCGGCATTGATACGATCTTTCTGATGGCCGATGCCGAACGTCAGGCCATTGCCTCCAAGCTGGTCAAGGAGATCGCCCGCCTTGGCGGCGATGTGCGCCATTTCGTGCCGCCGGCCATTCACCGGGCGCTGAAGGCGAAATACGGCCCCTAACCGCCCGCACCCCCTTTCCCTTTGTCGCGCGCCCCACTAGGGTGCCCGCGATTTTGCGCATGAGGAGGGCCCTATGGCCGATATCAAAGACCCCGAAAACACCATCCTGATTGATCTGAAAACCGGCCAGGTCGTGATCGAGCTGCTGGCCGATATTGCGCCGCAGCACAGCGCCCGGATGAAGGAACTGGCCCGCGAAGGTGCCTATGACGGCGTCGTGTTCCACCGCGTGATCGACGGTTTCATGGCCCAGACCGGCGATGTCGCCAATGGCAATGCCAACAAGGATTTCAACCTGCGCAGCGCCGGCACCGGCGGCTCCGACAAGCCCGACCTGCCGGCCGAATTTTCCAAATTGCCGCATGATCGCGGCACTATCGGCGCGGCGCGCTCGGCCAATCCGAATTCGGCCAACAGCCAGTTTTTCATCAACTTCAAGGATAATCACTTCCTCAATGGCCAATATACCGTCTATGGCCGGGTGATCTCGGGCATGGAACATGTCGATGCCCTGACCCGGGGCGAGCCGCCCGCGACCCCCGATCAGATGATCAGCGTCAAGGTGGCCGCCGATGCGTAGACTCGCCCTGGCGCTGATGCTGCTGGCAACACCTGCCGCCGCCGTCACGATTGAAATCGACGTCACCGGCGAGGCCGAGGGCACCATCACCATCGACCTGTTCGAAGAGGTCGCCCCCCTGCATGTCGAACGCATCGTGGCGCTGGCGCGCGAAGGTGCCTATGACGATGTGGTCTTTCACCGGGTGATCGACGGTTTCATGGCGCAAACCGGCGATGTGGAGTTCGGCCAGATGGGCATGGACATGCGCTATGCCGGGCGCGGCGGCTCCGATTATGACGATCTGCCGGCCGAGTTCTCCGATCTCAGCTTCGAGACCGGCATGGTCGGCATGGCCCGCGGCCCTGACCCCGACAGCGCCAACTCACAGTTCTTCATCATGTTCGCAGACACCCCGCAACTGGATGGTCAATACACCGTGGTGGGCCAGGTCATCGACGGCATGGAGGTGGTCGAGGCCATCAAACGCGGGGCCGGGCGCAACGGGGCCGTGATCGGTGAACCCGACAGGATCGTGGCGATCCGGGTCATCGAAGACTGAGACCCGCGCCCGCCACCGCCTTCACGATTTATCAGCCCTGTGCACCTTCGCGTGAGCAGGGCTGTTTTTTTTACCCGCCTCTGTCACGATGTCGCCCATGATAGTCAACGGAGGGTCCCGATGCGCCAAATAATCAGCCTGTGCCTTGTGCTGGCGCTAAGCCTGCCTGCGATGGCCAATCCGACCATATGGGCCCGCGAATGGCCAAACACCGATTTCACCCGCACATCGGTCGATTTTTCCGAGATCCTGTCGGGCGGCCCGCCGCGTGACGGCATCCCCGCGATCGATGATCCGGGCATGATCGAGGCCAGCGCCGAGACCCGGCTGGACTCGACCGAACCGGTTGTCGTGGTGCGCATCGAGGGCGCGGCCCCGCGCGCCTACCCGCTGCGCTATCTGACCTGGCATGAGATCGTCAATGATGTGATCGGCGGCGTGCCCATCGCGGTCACCTTCTGCCCGCTTTGCAATTCCGCGATCACCTTTGACCGGCGCGTCGATGGCCAATTGCTGTCCTTCGGGGTCTCGGGCAAGCTGCTCAGCTCCAACCTGATCATGTATGACCGCGAAACCGAAAGCTGGTGGCAGCAGGCCATCGGCAGCGCCATCGTCGGCGAATTGACCGGCACCGATCTGGATCTGGTGCCGACCTGGACCGAAGGCTGGCAATCCTATCTGGACAACAACCCCGACGGGCTGGTGATGGATGAACCCGATTGGCGCAGGCCCTATGGCACCAACCCCTATGTCGGCTATGACAGTTCGCGCCAGCCGTTTCTTTATAGTGGTGAGAACCCGCCAAACGGGGTGCCGCCGCTGGTCCGGGTGGTGCGCGTGGGTGACGCCGCCTGGCCCTTGACCCGGCTCAGCGCGGAGGGCGAGATCACCGAGGCCGGTCTGACCCTGTCCTGGGGCGCGGGGCAGGCCTCGGCGCTGGATACCAACCGGATCGGGGAGGGCCGCGATATCGGCAATGTGCGGGTGCGCGATGCCTCTGGCAATGATGTGGCCCATGATGTGATGTTCGCCTTCGCCTTTCATGCTTTCTGGCCGGAAGGGCAATGGATGTTGGGGCAATAACGCCGCATAGCTTGACGCGCGCGCCGTGGCGACATACTCGACCGGCATGGCCCGCGCACCGCTTCTTCAACTCTCCGATATTTCGCTGACATTCGGCGGCCCGCCGCTGTTTTCCGACCTCAGGCTGGTGGTCCATGAGGGCGACCGGGTGGCGCTGGTGGGGCGCAACGGATCGGGAAAATCCACCCTTCTCAAGGTGATGGCCGGGCTGGTCGAGGCGGATCGCGGCGCGCGCACATTGTCGCCGGGGGCCAGCGTCGGCTATATGGAACAAGATCCCGATTTTGCCGGCTTCGCCACTTTGGGCGATTACGCCACCGCCGGTCTGGACGCGGCTGACGCCTGGAAGGTGGAGGCCGCGGCCGATGGGCTGAAACTGACGCTTGACGCCACCCCCGAGGCGGCCTCGGGCGGTGAGCGGCGGCGCGCGGCGCTGGCCCGGCTTCTGGCCGAAGCGCCGGAACTGATGCTGCTCGATGAGCCGACCAACCACCTCGACATTCAGGCCATCACCTGGCTCGAGGCGCGGCTGCGCGAAACCCGCGCGGCCTATGTGCTGATCAGCCATGACCGGGCCTTTCTCAATGCGCTCAGCCGGGCCACGCTGTGGATCGACCGCGGCCAGGTGCGCCGTCAGGAAAAGGGCTTTGCCGATTTCGAGGATTGGCGCGACAAGACCTGGGAAGAAGAAGACCAGGCCCGCCACAAGCTCGACCGCAAGATCAAGGCTGAGGCGCGATGGGCGGTCGAAGGCATCTCGGCCCGGCGCAAGCGCAATATGGGCCGGGTGCGCGCCCTGGGCGAGCTGCGCCAGACCCGGTCCGACATGATCCGCCGCCAAGGCACTGCCGCGATGGCGCTGGAGGCGGGGCAGAAATCCGGCAAACGGGTGATCGAGGCCAAGGGCATCTCGAAATCCTTTGGCGATACGGTGCTCTTTCAACCCTTCGACCTGCGCATCCTGCGCGGCGACCGGCTGGCCTTTGTCGGACCCAACGGGGTCGGCAAGACCACGCTTCTGAAAGTGCTGACCGGCGAAATTGCGCCCGATACCGGCAGCGTCATCCACGGCACCAAGCTGGAAATCGCGGTGTTCGATCAGGCCCGCGCAGCACTGGACCCGAACGCGACATTGTGGGACAGCCTGGCGCTCGATCCGTCCATGGCGGTCTCGGGGGCGTCCGATCAGATCATGGTGCGCGGCCGGCCGCGCCACGTGGTCGGCTATCTCAAGGATTTCCTGTTTTCCGACGCCCAGGCCCGGGCCCCGGTCCGGTCGCTGTCGGGCGGCGAAAAGGCGCGGCTGTTGCTGGCCCGGCTGATGGCACGCGAATCGAACCTGCTGGTGCTCGATGAGCCGACCAATGATCTCGATATCGAAACGCTGGACCTGATGCAGGATCTGCTGGGCGATTATCCCGGCACCGTGCTGCTGGTCAGCCATGATCGGGACTTCATCGACCGGATCGCCACCGCGACCATCGCGATGGAAGGCGACGGGCGCGCGGTGACCTATGCCGGCGGCTATTCCGACTATATGGCGCAGCGCGGCGGCGATACCGGGCAGGCATCAACCAGGGGAAAACCCCGCGGGCAGTCCAGGAAATCCGCGCCAACCGCGCCAACCGCGAAATCCGGCCTCAGCAATAGCCAGCAATACCGGCTCATGGAATTGCCCGGCCAGATGGCGCGTCTGGAGGCCGAGATCGCCAAGCTCGAGGCATTCCTGTCCGATCCCGACCTGTTCACCAGCGCCCCGGCCAAATTCGCCAAAGCCTCCGCCGCATTGGCCGAACGCCAGCAGGCCCTGTCGGCAGCGGAAGAGGAATGGCTGACGCTGGAAGAGAAATCGGGCCGCGGCTGAGGCCCCTCAAGCCTCCTGACTTCAAAACGCGCGCCAGGGTTGGAACCATCCCGCCGTTTGATTGACAAAACGAGGGCCGCGCCTGACCCTGGGGGGCGCAGTTTCGGGCGCTTTGGGTCACGATGGTCCAACCAATCGAAACATCTTGATATGGGAAACCTTGCAAACGCGCCCTCCCATGGGGAGGGTCAGGCGCGGCCCGGCATTGCCGCCGGGCGAGACAGGGCTGTTTTGAATTCATTGGCGGCATTGAATGATGCGGGTTTCAACTCCACCATATTAGGGTCATGACCCATTAACCCTGCGCCACTGGTTTGACAGATTTTTTCTCTGACAAGGCGCGGGGCGCATGTAAATCTGGTTGATTTTCAAAGCCCCGCAACGCGGTCAGGGGGAAAATCCGTCAAATCCGAAGGACGCTGATCTGCCTTCATTTCAGCGTCTCGGCGCGCTTGCAAATGGAGCCACCATTACCGGCGCGCGCCAAGCCGCTGATATTTCGGCAGATCAGCGCCAGTGGCGCAGGGTTAATGGGTCATGACCCTAGGGACATGACCCCAAAGCAGGTCTCGAAAAAACCTGAACCACCTGACGCTGCCTGAACTCAAGGATTGCAACGCGGTCCAAGCGATGCACCCTGCCTCAGCTATTCCCGGAAGTGCCTTAACGCGCCGCCAATTGCGTCAGCGCCACGCCCAGCCCCATCACCACGATACCGCCCGCCCGCAGCGCGCTCAGCGGGGATACCTGCGCCCCGAACAGGCCGAAATGATCAATCAGGGCCGCCGAAACCAACTGCCCCAACAACACGAAAAACACCGCATTCCCAACCCCGAATTGCGGCGCGACATAGGTGATGGACACCACATAGAACGCCACCAGAACGCCCGCCAGAAACAGATGCCAGGGCTGCCCCGACAGCCGCAACAGCGCGCCGGGGCCGGTGGCGATGGTGACCAGGGCGGTCGCGCCGAACGCCACCACAAACAAGATCAGCGCCGCCGCCGCAGGCGACCCGATATTGGCCCCAAGCCGCGCGTTCAGCGCCGCCAGAATGGGAATGCCAAACCCCGCCGCCAGCATGATCAGAACGTTTTGCGACATCGGCCCGCCTCTCGTTTCAACGCTGGACTGCGCGCGTATAATCGGCAAGCCCTCAACTGCAAATCCCACCCGTATCGGCACCGGCCCAGGGCAGGGCCACATCCATAAGTCTGCTCTGCCCGCCCGCCGCAGGGGTCTCCATCAGCGGCGACAATATCCGTTCCAGCCGCGCGGTGCGCGCGCCGCCCGGGTCCAGCGTGCGGCAACAGACATATTCGCTGACCAGGCTGGCCTGCTGCTCATAGCCATAATCCAACAGGCTGCGTTCCTCATTCGGATCAAACAGATAGGGGTCGTCGCTGACCCATTGTTCGGCGGCCGCGCGCAACGGGTGATAACCGGTGACATCGCGGTTCTGCCATTGCCAGACATGTGTCATCTCATGCGCGAAATACATTGCCGCAATCAGGTTGATCCGATCAGGATATCCGTCCAGATAATCCTCGAGATAATAATCGGGGGCGATCAAGACGCGCTGAAACAACACCGCGCCGGCGGTGCGGGTCTGCACCGTCGCAGTGGTCGGCGGCGGCAGGATCAGCTCGCGGCAGGTATCGCGCGGGCGCACCGCGATGGTGGATACGCGCAGCCCGATCAGCGGGTTTTCGACCATCCGGATAGGCTCGGTCTGCAACCCCGGCTGAATCTCGGCCATAAAGACGCGCTCGGCCTCGCTCAGCGGGCGGCCACAGGCGGCAAGCGCCAAAAGCAATATCAACCAGCCGATCCGCATCACACCGGTATCGCCAGCACGCGGCCGCTCTCTGACAGGCCGCGGCCCGATTGCGCCGGGGCCAAACCGGCCGCCAATGCATCCACACCGCCGTGGCGGTCGGCCGCGATGGCATGGATCTGAGAAAAATCACGCATTTCAAGGGCCTCGATCACAGGGGGTGGCACCAGCCTAACGCAAGGTCACCATGTTGCAAGACGCCTTGCGGGTGCGGCCAGGGTGGCACAGATAACAATTTGAAAACAAACATGTAAATTCGCCTCTCGCCGCGGGTGATATCCGATATCAGCGGCGCGATTTTGCATAACTTTGCCGCTTTGGCGAGGGTTGTGCTGCGTCCCTCGACCTATCCATTGACCCAAACCAGACTTTTAATAAGGAATTGAACATGAAACCCCTTTCGACCCTCGCCACCCTGGCCGTTCTGGCCGCAACCCTTGGCACTGCCGCCGCGGCGCATACGACCACGATCACCCGCGCCGGGCACCATGGCTATACCATCGTGACCACGCAGCCCGCGCATCTGCCCCGGCCGGTGCTGCACCGGGCCCCGACGCATCTGCACCCCGGCGCACCGCTGCACCTGCATCCTGCCCCGCTGCCCTATCCCGGCCCGGTCTGCCTGAGCTGCCCGTCCACGCCGTATTACGCTGCACCTTACCTGATGATGCCCGGCTATATCATGCGCTAAGCGGGCCATCATGCGAAATTGCAATAAGAACACCCCCCGAAGCCTGTGTGCTTCGGGGGTTTTCTTGACCCCGACAGGGGGCCATATGCAGCTCAATCGCGCAGCCCGACACAGCGCCTGAGACCGTTCATCACCATCATATAGGCCTCATCGACCTGATAATCGGTCGGCAGATCCTCGGCATCGAACATCCATTCAAACCCGGCATCCCAGTCATAGGCGGCATGGACCCGCCGGTCGCCCAGATCATGCACCACCACGGCGCGGATCTTGGCATCCTCGCCCTGTCCGGTAAAGGTCCGAAAGGTCAGCCCCATGAAATCCAGATAGGCGCGGTAGAAATCTTCCGACAACAGATGGCGTGAGATATTCACCTCCCGGTCCAGCCGCCGCTTGGTGGAAATCAGATCGGGCGGCGAGATCTCTTTCCAATAGCCCAGATAGCGGCGGAAACAGTAGATCCGGTTCAGATCCGGCGCGATGCGCTCATAGATCTGCAGCCGCTTGGCGATGATGCGCCGGTTCTGCCAAAGTGCCGCGTCGATCGAGGCCAGCCGGATCAGCAGGGCCACACCGAATGCGGTGGCCAGAAGCAGCGAGAGGAGTTGCAGCCAGAGGGGCATGGGGGCGTGTCCTTGGTTCAGACCGCAAGGCTAACAGGTATCGAGCAAAATCCAAACCTGGCTGAATTATCCCGGCCCGGACTCAAGGCGAAGCCGCCGGGCCAGCGGCGGCC
>NZ_JBTUJH010000029.1:0-8603 GCF_058343375.1 Alterinioella sp. | reverse complement strand
AATCGCGCCCCCCCGCCACCTCATCCTCATAGCCGCGGGCGCGGTGCATCAGACGCATCCGCCCGGTGGCATTCTCCATCGCCCGGATCACGGCCCGCCCGCCACGGGTGCGGGCCGAATGCGCATAGGAAATCTCGCGCGCCAATTCACGGTTGCTGAACATGGTGTCGTTGCCTGCCATGGTGGCATCATCCCCGTGCGGTCCGGTCCCCCCGCGCCCATACGCGCATCGCTCGATTCGAGAAAGCCGGATCAGCGCCGCACCCACCCCCACAGGCACAAAAGCTCCATCGCGACATGTGCGCCGGCAACGGCGGTGATGGCGGCCATGTCGAAGGGCGGCGAGACCTCGACCACATCGCCGCCGACCAGATTGATGCCCGCCAGATCGCGCATCAGGATCGCGGCCTGACCGGAGGACAGCCCGCCCCAGACCGGGGTGCCGGTGCCCGGCGCAAAGGCCGGATCGAGACAGTCGATATCAAAACTCAGATAGGTTGGTGCCGCGCCCACGATCTGGCGCGCACGCGCGGCAATCGCGGCCGGCCCCTGTTCCTGCACGGATCGCGCGTCCAAGATTTCGATGCCCAGATTATCGGCAACCACGGTGCGGATCCCGATATGGACCGAACGGGACACGTCGATCAGCCCCTCTTGCACCGCCTTGTAGGCGAAGGTGCCGTGATCCACCCGGGCCGGGTCATCATCGGGCCAAGTATCAGTATGGGCATCGCATTGGATCAGTGCCAGAACCCCATGTTTTTTCACATGCGCGCGCAGCAATGGCAGGGTGATGGAGTGATCGCCGCCAAGCGCGATCAGCGCCGCCCCCTGATCCAGAATGGCATCCGCATGCGCCTCCAGCCGGGCCGGAAATTCCGACATGCGGGCATAATCAAAGGCCAGATCGCCGTAATCGGCAATCGCCAACGCGCTGAGCGGATCATAGCCATCCCAACCATAGGGCGGATCATTGACCTGCAGCGCGCTGGCCTCGCGGATTGCGCGTGGCCCCAGGCGGGTGCCGGGGCGATTGGTGACGGCCTGATCAAAGGGCACGCCGGTGATCGCGACATCAACGCCGGTCAGATCCTTGGTATAGCGGCGGCGCAGGAAACTTGTGGCACCGGCAAAGGTGTTCTCGAACGCAAGCCCCTTGAGGCTGTCGCGGGTGAACGCCCCGTCGACATCCCTTTTTGCATCCTCCAACGCCATTGCAATCCCTTTCCGGCTGTCCTGCGCAGACCCCCATCCAAAGCTCATGCGATCGCCGAAGGCAACTCTGTCTTGCATCTTTATGCCTGCGCGGTGCATCAAAAGGGGCCGAGCGCGCCAATTCAAAGGACAATTGCCCAATGACCCGGATCGATCTGAGACAGGGGTTTCTGGATGGGATGAGCCTTGCCGCGGCCTCGGTCAGTATTGTCACCACCGACGGGCCCGCGGGCCGCAACGGCGTGACCGTCAGCGCCATGACCCCGGTTTCGGCCGATGGCGATGCGCCGACGCTGCTGGTCTGCCTGAACGCGCTGGCCCCGACGCTGCCGAACCTGCTGGAAAACGGCTGCTTTTGCGTCAATGTGCTGAAAATCGACCAGGCGCAGGTGTCAGACGTGTTTTCGGGCCGCAAGCCGGCACCGGGCAATGACAAGTTCAATATCGGGGTGTTCTCTACCGCCCCATCCGGCGCGCCGCGCTTTGATGCGGCCTTGGTCAGTTTCGATTGCCATCTGGTTTCGGCTGAGAAGATCGGATCGCATCACATTTGCATCGGATCCGTGGAGGATGTGGTGGTGGCCGGTGAGGGCACGCCGCTGCTTTACGGGCTGCGCAGCTATCTCAGGGCTGAAAAACATTGAGGCACTTCTCGCAATAGCCGAGACAGGGTGCATCGCTTGGACCGCGTTGAAATCCTTGATTTCAGGCAGCGTTAAGGGATTCAGGTTTTTCCGAGACGTGCGATAGCACCGCCGCCCGCCACAGGTGCCAATCAATTATCGAGCGCGGGCCTTGCCCGCTCAATCTGGCTAAGGGCGCGCGGGTCAGTCCAGCGGCTGCGCGCGTTCGACGAGGCGGGCGAAGAAACTCGCGCCGATCGGGGCCGCCTCATCGTTGAACTCATATTCCGGGTGATGCAGGCCCGCGCCCTTGCCCTGGCCCAGAAAAAGATACGCGCCGGGGCGCTCGTTCAGCATATAGCTGAAATCCTCGGCCCCCATTTCGCGCAGGCCATTGCCATCGACATTGGCCGGACCGACGATCTCGGCCGCCACGCCCGCCGCAAATTCCGCCCTTTCGGGGTCATTCACCGTGGCCGGGTAATGGCGGGTATATTCAAGCCGGGCCTCGACGCCGAAACATGCCGCCTGCCCGGCCACGATCTCGGTCATGCGGGCCTCGACCATATCGCGCACATCGGCGTCAAAACTGCGCACCGTGCCACCGAGATAGGCGGTTTCGGGCACGATGTTTTCAGCGGATCCGGTCTGGATCATGGTGACCGAGACCACCAGATCCTGCAGCGCATGATGGTTGCGTGACACGATGCTTTGCAACGCCTGCGCGATGGCCACCGTGGCGATCACCGGGTCGCGGCATTCATGCGGATAAGCCCCGTGGCCGCCCTGGCCCGTGATATGGATGTCGAAACTGTCGACCGCCGCCATGATCGGCCCCGGCGTGGTATGGATATGGCCAAGATCATGGCCGGGCGTGTTGTGGATGGCATAGACCTGATCAATCGCGAACCGGTCCATGATGCCCTCGGCGCACATCACGCCGGCACCGCCGCCATGTTCCTCGGCCGGTTGAAAGATCAGCGCCACCCGGCCTTTGAAATTGCGCGTCTCGGCCAGGTATTTCGCGGCGCCCAACAGCATCGTTGTATGGCCGTCATGGCCGCAGGCATGCATCTTGCCAGGGTTGGTGGAGGCATGCGGGAGCCCTGTCGCCTCCTCTATCGGCAGCGCATCCATATCGGCGCGCAGCCCGATGGTGGGGCCCGCGCCGCGGCCATCAATGATGGCCACGATACCGGTTGTGGCAATGGCGTCATGGATCTCGGTGATGCCAAATTCGCGCAGCCGATCGGTCACGAAACCCGCGGTCTCGAAACAGTCGAACCCCAGTTCGGGATGGGCATGCAAGTGCCGCCGCCAGGCGGTCATGTCTTCGCCATAGGCGGCGATGCGATTGATCACGGGCATGGCTGGACACGCTCCTGTTGCTCGGTTCTAACCGCACCAGCCTGACCCAAACACGGAGCCTGCACAATGCGCGATGATCTGATCCATGACCCCGAAGGCGGCATGGCGCGGCTGCTGGAGATCATGCGCCGGTTGCGCGACCCGGCGACCGGCTGCCCCTGGGATATCGAACAGAGTTTCGAGACCATCGCCCCCTATACGATCGAGGAGGCCTATGAGGTCGCCGATGCGATCGAGCGCGGCGATATGGCGGATCTGAAGGGGGAGCTGGGCGATCTGCTGTTGCAGGTGGTCTATCACGGGGCCATCGGCGCGGAGGCCGGGCATTTCGATTTTGACGCCATCGTGCGGGGTGTCGCGGACAAGATGGTCGCCCGCCATCCGCATGTTTTTGGCGATGAGAGCCGGGACAAATCCGCCGAACAACAGACCCGCGATTGGGAGGCGGTGAAGGCGGCTGAGCGCGCGGGACGGGCGAAAACCGGCGTGCTGGCGGATGTGGCGCAGAACCTGCCTGCCCTGATGCGCGCCGAGAAATTGCAAAAACGTGCCGCGCGGGTCGGGTTCGACTGGCCCGATATCGGCGATGTCCTGGCCAAGATCACCGAAGAGGCGGGGGAACTGGCGCAGGCGCGCGATGCCCTGCCGCAGGAGAAAATTGAGGAGGAGATGGGGGATCTGCTTTTTGTCATGGCCAATCTGGCGCGGCATCTGAAAGTTGACCCGGAGGTTGCTCTGCGGCGTGCAAATGCCAAGTTTGTGCGCCGGTTCGAATATATCGAAGCCGCGTTGCGGGCGGATGGGCGCAGCTGTGACGACAGCGATCTGGCCGAGATGGATGCGCTTTGGGATCAGGCCAAGGTGCAAGGATTGTAGGGCCGGATCGGGGGCCAGCCCCCGAACCCCCGGGATATTTGGCGCGCAAAGAAGCCAGGCGGGCGTTAACCTTGATATTGGGTTAACGGCTGTGCGGAAGTTTGCGCAGGGCGTTTTCCAGCGCGTTCAGGAACTGGCTGCGGTCTTTTCGGGAGAACGGATTTTGGCCGCCGATGCCCTGCCCGTCCAGCCCGGCGCGCAAATCGGCCATGATGGCGCGGGTGGCGATCTGCGCCCCGATGGAAGCCTGCGAGAAGGCCCGCCCCTTGTGGTCGATCACCGGGGCCCCGGATTTCAGGCAGCGATCTGCCAGCAGGATATCGGCGGTGATGACAAGCGTATGCGGGCCGGCGGCCTCTGCGATTGCGTCATCGGCGGCATCGAACCCGGCATCGACAACCTGCATCGTGATCAGCGGATGATCGGGCAGGCGCAGGCCCTGATTGGCAATGAAACGCACCGGGCATTTGTGGCGCAGCGCGACGCGGGCGACCTCGTCCTTGACCGGGCAGGCATCGGCATCGACCAGGATCATGCGTCTGGCCCATTTGCCAAGGCGCTGAGCCCCGCCTGCAGGATCATGGCGTCGCTGCCAAGGCCCAGGAAGGTCACGCCAAGACCGATGTAATGCGCAAAATCGGCGGGCGCGCAGATTATGCCGGCGGCCTTGCCCTGCGCCAGAATGCGCGGGATCACGGCGGCGATGGCGGCGCGCACCTGGGGGTGATCCGGATTGCTGACATGACCCATATCTGCGGCCAGGTCGGCAGGACCGATAAAGACGCCGTCGACGCCGTCGGTGGCGGCGATGGCGTCGATATCCTCCAGCGCGGCACGGCTTTCGGCCTGCACCAGGCAACAGATCTGCGCATCGGCCGTGGCCGCGTAATCCGTGACCCGCCCAAAGCCCCCGGCGCGCGCCACCATGGCCCCGTGGCCCCGGATGCCGGCCGGTGGATAGCGCAGCCCGCGCACCACCGCTCGCGCCTGCGCCGCCGAATGAACCATCGGCACCAGCACGGTTTGGGCACCCAGATCGAGCACCTGTTTCAGCATCCAGGGCGCGTCGCAGGGCACCCGGATGACCGGCGCGGCGCGGGTGCCCTCCAGCGCGATCAACTGGTCGCGGATGCCCGCCGGATCCCAGGGCCCGTGTTCGCCGTCAATCAGGCACCAGTCAAACCCCGCCTGGCCGGCCATTTCGGCCACCAGCGGGCTGGACAGGTTGAGCCAGAGTCCTGTTTGCAGGCGGGCTTCCGAAAGGGCGGTTTTCAGTGGGTTTTGCGGGGCGGCCATTGATCTCTCCTCTGTTCAATGTCTGAGGCGGACGGTGCCAGACCGCGCGCCCAGGTCAAAGTTCTGCAATCTGGCGCAGGGTGGCCATTGCGATTTGCTGCAGGGCGGCCCTTGCGATTTGCCGCAGGGCGGCCATTACGAAAGGACCAAATCGGCCCTTTTCAATTTGCGCACGCCGTCCTAACTTGGCTGCATAAGACGAAAACGTCCAACTTGGGAGAGACGAATGAAAAAGATCCTGCTGGCCTCTGTGGCCACCGCAGCCCTGACAGGTGCGGCTTTTGCCGACGGTCATGGCAACGAAGTGCGTATCGGTGTGATCCTCGGCTTCACCGGCCCGATCGAATCACTGACGCCGCAAATGGCGCAGGGTGCGGAACTTGCCATGGCCGAAGTGACCGCATCGGGGGCATTGCTTGATGGCATGACCGTCACCTCGGTGCGCGCTGACAGCACCTGCATCGACGCCGCCGCCGCCACCGCCGCCGCCGAACGTCTGATCACCTCTGAGGGCATCAGCGGCATCATGGGGGCCGATTGTTCCGGTGTGACCACTGCGATCCTGTCAAATGTGGCGCTGCCCAATGGCATGGTGATGATCTCACCCTCGGCCACATCGCCTGCCCTGTCGGAGGTTGAGGATAACGGGTTGTTCTTCCGCACCTCGCCATCGGATGCGCGTCAGGGTGCCGTGATGACCCAGGTGATCCTGGATCGCGGCTATACCGAGGTTGCCGTGACCTATACCAACAACGACTACGGTCAGGGTCTGGCCGATAGTTTCCAGGCCGCATTCGAGGCCGCGGGCGGCACTGTCACGCTGGTCGCCAGCCATGAAGATGGCCGGGCCGATTATTCGGCCGAAGTCGGTGCCTTGGCAGCCGCGGGCGGCGAAGTTCTGGTTGTTGCGGGCTATGTCGATACTGGCGGGTCGGGCATTGTTCAGGCCTCGCTCGATACCGGCGCGTTTGATATCTTCGTGTTCCCCGATGGCATGATCAGCGACGCGCTGACCGACAATTTCGGCACCGATATTGACGGCTCGTTCGGCCAGCACCCCGGCACCGACAGCGATGGGGCCGCCATTTTCCAGGCCATGGCCACGGAGGCCGGCTTTGACGGCTCGTCGCCCTTTGCCGCCGAAAGCTATGATGCAGCGGCGCTGATGATGATGGCGATGCAGGCCGCGGGTTCGACCGATCCGGCTGATTATGCAGGAAGTGTCATGGATGTGGCCAATGCGCCCGGTGAAGTGATCCAACCCGGTGAACTGGCCCGCGCGCTGCAGATCCTCGCGGAAGGCGGCGAAGTTGACTATGCGGGGGCCACGGCGGTCGAGCTGATTGGCCCGGGTGAATCGGCTGGGAACTACCGTGAGATCTCGATCGAGGGTGGCGAAATTGTCACCGCGCAGTATCGTTAAGATCACAGTGTAATGTATTGAAGCAGCCCGGTTTTATGGCCGGGCTGCTTTCTTTGAAAGGGCATCCGATGATTGCCGTGGAAAACCTGCACAAGCATTTTGGCGGCTTTCGCGCTGTCGATGGGGCCAGCCTGAGCATCCGACCCGGCTCCATCACCGGGCTGATTGGCCCGAACGGCGCTGGTAAAACGACCCTTTTCAATGTGATAGCGGGCGTTCTTCCACCAACTTCGGGCCGGGTCACCATGGATGGCGAGGACATTACCAGCCTGGCACCGCATGTGCTGTTTGGCAAGGGGCTGCTACGGACCTTTCAGATCGCGCATGAATTTGCCTCGATGACGGTGCGCGAAAACCTGATGATGGTGCCCGGAGACCAATCGGGGGAGACGCTGTGGAACGCCTGGTTCCGGCGCGGACAGATCGCGCAGGAGGAGGTTGAGCTTGCAAGGAAATCCGACGAAGTCCTTGATTTTCTGACCATTTCCCATCTGGCTGATGAACGTGCGGGCAATTTGTCTGGCGGTCAGAAAAAGCTGTTGGAACTTGGCCGCACGATGATGGTGGATGCCAAGATCGTGTTTCTGGATGAGGTCGGCGCCGGCGTCAACCGGACGCTTCTGAACACCATTGGCGACGCGATTTTGCGGCTCAACAAGGAGCGCAACTATACCTTTGTCGTCATCGAACATGACATGGATTTCATTGGGAAAATCTGTGATCCGGTGATCTGCATGGCCGAGGGCAAGGTGCTGGCCGAGGGCACATTGGCCGAGATCAAGGCCAATGAACATGTGATCGAGGCCTATCTGGGCACCGGGATGAAGAACAGGGAAACGGCGTGATGGGAAGAAAACCCGGGATACAGATCACGTGCACCGCCTGTGCACATCTCGTGCAGACACGAGGGTATATGACATGAGCGATACCCCCTATTCCGGGCGCGGAAACAAGGATCTGTCGCTTGGCAACCCCGACGGTATCGGCACCATGCTGCCCGCCGACAATCAGGATGATGTGGCCACCCCGGCCCCCGGCGGGCCGTTCCTGATTGGCGAGGCGATGACGGGTGGCTATGGCAAGGGCGCAGACATCCTGCATGACTGCACGATTGCTGTCGAGAAGGGCGAGATCGCGGTGATTGTCGGCCCCAATGGTGCCGGCAAATCGACCGCGATGAAGGCGGTGTTCGGCATGTTGAACCTGCGTCAGGGTGCGGTGCGGCTGGATGGCGAGGATATCACCCATCTGACGCCGCAGGCGCGGGTGGCCAAGGGCATGGGGTTCGTGCCGCAGACCTCGAATATCTTCACCTCGCTGACGGTCGAGGAAAACCTCGAGATGGGTGCCTTTATCCGCACCGATGATTTTTCCGGCACGCTGGCGCAGGTCTTTGACCTGTTTCCGATCCTCAAGGACAAGCGCCATCAGGCGGCGGGCGAGCTTTCCGGCGGGCAGCGCCAACAGGTCGCGGTCGGCCGGGCGCTGATGACACAGCCGAAACTTCTGATGCTCGATGAGCCCACCGCAGGCGTCAGCCCGATTGTGATGGACGAACTTTTCGACCGCATTATCGAGGTTGCGCGATCGGGCATTTCGATCCTGATGGTGGAACAGAATGCGCGACAGGCGCTTGCCATCGCTGATAAGGGATATGTTCTGGTGCAGGGGCGCAACGCCTTTACCGATACCGGTCAGGCCTTGTTGCACGACCCCGAAGTGCGCCGCAGTTTCCTGGGGGGATGATTTTCATGAAACGATTTCTGATTGCCGCGGGTCTGGTGGCCCTTGCCACGCCCGCA